>JBMYXX010000032.1:0-17460 GCA_049608805.1 Flavobacteriales bacterium
ACAAGTTTACCAAGTACCTGATTTATGCCCTTGGCGAAATTGTATTGGTGGTTATTGGTATCCTCATCGCATTGCAGATCAATAACTGGAACCAAGAGCGCCAACACAACAAGCAGGAAAAGACCTATTTAGAAGATTTGAAAAGTGATCTCCTTTTCGATATAGAGACGCTTGAGCAGAAGATTGTTCAGAATGAAACTGCCGTTGAAAATATTTCGGAGGTAATGACATTAATCTCTTCTAAAAAAGCCTTTTCAGATGAAGACAAAGTAAGGCTGTATCAACTGATTACTCCTTTGTGTGGTGAGACTTATTTTATTCCAGAAAAAGGAACTATTCGTCAAATAGAAGCCAGTAGTGCTGGGAGTTTCATTCAGAACAAGACACTAAAAGATCAGGTCTTCAGATACTATTCTAGCAGGCAAAGAGAAGAGAAAAACATGGAACAAAGCATACAGCTCTACCAACACAATTTCGTAACGCCACACATACTGCTATCTGTCGGACTTGACCCCGCATTTTCGGAAGGTGCCTTCAATGAAACTTATGAACTAGAAAGCACTGATTTTTCTTCTCTCTTGAAAAACAAACAATTTATTACCGCCCTATTTATGAAGAAAGTTGGAAGTACCAATCAGACCGCTTTTTATCAAATCGCTCAAAAGGAAGCGGAACAGATTATAGTGCTCATCGATGATGAATTAAAGAAATGATAAAATTCTTCCGGAAAATCCGACAGCAGATGCTAGCCGAAAACAAGTTTACCAAGTATTTGATTTATGCCGTTGGCGAAATTGTATTGGTGGTAATCGGTATCCTCATTGCCTTACAAGTAAACAACCTGAACGACCAACGTAAAAGTAAAAAGGTGGTACAGGTTTACTACGAGCAGTTGCTACAGGACTTTGATGTAAATCGCGCTTTTATCGAAAAAACTACCGCTTACCATGACTCAAGTAATGTGAAGACCGAGGAATACAGAGCTATATTCGAGAAAGCCAATCTTCCTACAGTTTTTATTCTTGGTGAAATAGGAAAACTGGATTGGCTCATTAGACAAATCCGATTTGAATCGACCACCATAACCACTTTGCAGAATACAGGAGACATCAGGTTAATCAATGCCGAGATAAGAGAGAAGCTACTGCAATTGAAAACGCTCCAAGAAAGAGCCGTTAAAAGTTCGAATGAAAATTACGCTCAATCCATGGAGTTGGCCGCCTATGCGAGGCGGTTCTACGGTAGCGAAGAGTTTGTAGGGAGGCTCAGTAATCAATCTCAGTTGCTAGAATACTTCATGAATGAAGAACGAATGATTCAAATGCTAACCGCCTTGGAGGGTGCTTCCGTTTCGAAAAAAAGTGCGGAAAACTATAATCTCGAAAGTTTCAAGGCAATAACTGCAGATATGGATGAATTGACAGGTTTGATTAAGGAAGAGTTAGAAAAACAGTAGAGAATCATGATCAAATTCTTCAGAAAAATCCGACAGCAAATGCTAAGTGAGAACAAGTTTACCAAGTACTTGATTTACGCCCTTGGCGAGATTGTCTTAGTAGTCATTGGAATTCTCATAGCTCTGCAGATTAACAATTGGAATGAGAATAGGAAGTTGGTAAACCAAGAGTTGGCCTTGCTTACAGAGGTCAAAAGTGCGCTAGAAAATGATCTTAATGATGTGAATTCCAATTTGGAGCGTGAAAAAGGTCGCTTCAATAGCATGAATCTGATCATCGATTGGATTGAAAGCGAATTGCCATATCACGATTCGTTGTCTATGCACTTCAGTAACATCAGTTACGGTACTTTCTTCAATGACAATGAGAGCGCATATCTGGCGCTAAAGCAAATCGGTCTTCAGATCGTATCCAATGACTCGCTGAGAAATAAGCTCTCAGAATTATATGATCTAGAGTATGAACTATATGATAAACATGATAAAGAAGGCTCAGAAGCCAAAGATGCCATGAATGCCCTAAGTGCAAAATATCTGAACGAGATAGCCTTTTTTGGCACAAAGATGAGACCCGTGGACATCGCTGGTCTCAGAGCAGATAATGAGTATAAATTCTATCTGAAGTCACTGAGGAATTTCATTGAGGTCAGAGTGAATATGTTCATACCAACAACGATAGATAAGATCTCAACGACTATAAAGATGTTGGAAGATGAGTTGGAAACAAGGAAATAAATAGCCGACTGACGTAAATTTCACACTAACACCAATGATAAAATTCTTCCGAAAAATCCGACAGCAAATGCTAGCCGAAAACAAGTTTACCAAGTACCTGATTTATGCCCTTGGCGAAATTGTATTGGTGGTTATCGGTATTCTCATCGCCATGCAAATCAACAATTGGAACGAAGTAAGGAAAGTTGAAAAAACGAATAAGGTTCTACTAAAAAAGCTGATCGGAGAATTGGATCTGAATATGGCCAGATTGACGTATCTCGATACGTCAAATAGTGATGAAAATGGCGTTTCAAAACTAGACCGCGTACTTGCAAACGCAGACACCGCCTTGCATTATATGACGTCAGGGCTCGACACTTCCAGAATTGTCTGGATGTTGGAAACACGGCAATGGTCGGCCTTTAGATTCAACTTGCATTCTTCGGTATACCAGGAAATGATTAGCACAGGCAGACTTTACACACTCGAACCAGATTCGCTGACCCAACAGATTGAATCCTACTACAGAGCTTTAGAACAGAAGGAGTTTTACCTCAACAAGATGGTTGATGGAGTACATCGGCATTGGGAAGCCTGTACATACGGAGAGGCTAGCTTAGAGACTGAGTTCAAGAAATATGGTGTGGGTGCTCTTGAACATCACCAATGGGTTTTTGATAGACATTCCAAAAACTACTTGGACCTTCAACAAGCGGTAAAACGCTCATCTATTGTAATGCATTATGAAAAAGCGGAGCTTATATCACAACTTGAGCTTTCGCAACAGCTGAAACAAGAAATTGAAGCCGTTTTAGAATCCGACCGATGATCAAATTCTTCCGTAAAATCCGCCAGCAAATGCTTTCAGAAAACAAGTTTACCAGGTACCTGATTTATGCCCTTGGCGAAATTGTATTGGTGGTTATCGGGATACTTATTGCAGTGGGCATTAATAGCTGGTACAACACATCTCGGAACGAACAAAAGATTGAGACCATACTCAGGCAAGTACAGAAAGAGCTTCTGACGGATATTACAGATGCTAAACGCATTACAAATTTTCACATCGAATCAGATTCCATTGCTCGTATGATTTTAGATGATGAATTCACCACAGAAATGTTTTTGCAGAATCCGGAGCCTGCTTTTCTTTCAACCGGTTATGTCTCTTTCAGCACCATGAAAGGAGGGTATCAAAGGCTATTGAACAATTTGGAGAATCTGCCAGAACGGTATAAAGTTCTACTCCCTCACTTCAATAACTTGCATGTAGAATTGCAAAATGACATCGATGACTTTAACACGCGGCTCAAGAATACGGTGCATCAAGGTAGGGACGCTGATAGGCTATCAAACCCAAAATTGGCCGACTACCACTTAGGTAAATATCCTGAAGAAGCCGCTGACTATTTCGTGAACGACCCACTCCTCAAGAATAGGACTAGTTTCTATATGCTTGATCTTAACCAGCTTCAAATGGCAGTGAATGAATACCGAGTAGAAAGCACTATTCTTTATCAAAAAATAGATTCATTATTGGGCAAGAAAACTACCGATAAGCATGGGCACTTATCAAAACTACCTGACGAAATGGATATGCAATCCTATCTAGGGGATTACACAAGAATTGGGGGCACCATATTCTATCTCCCTACAGACCACGAGATCTCATTTGGCATGGAGGGCGGTAAATTGATGGGCTATAATTTGAAAGCAGACACAACAGCCTTGTATTGGCACGATGATCAGTATTTCTACTTGAATCAAAGCTTCTTAACTCTAAAATTCTACACCAACGAGAAAGGTCAACATATCCATGAAATAAGCGATGGTTGGCAGAATGCTCTTTATATGCTCAAGAAGGACCAATGATCAAATTCTTCCGAAAAATCCGTCAAGGCCTTTTGGCCGAAAACAAGTTTACCAAGTACCTGATTTATGCCCTTGGCGAGATTGTGTTGGTGGTTATCGGTATTCTGATCGCTCTGCAGATAAATAATTGGAATGAGCTTAGAAAAGTACACGGACAAGAAGTAACGTTTCTTAGAGGACTGAAGACTGACCTGTTGGCAGATCAGAGCCAATTGGACCTATTGATCGAAGCACGCACGTCAAAAGTGGAATGCGCTATCGAGCTACTCAAGCCCATTCCACTAAACAATTATCAACAGATCTTTACAGCGGATTCAATGATCTCGAAACTTTTTGGCTGGATAGAATTCGTGCCTCAGACGAATACCTTCGATGAGTTGGTAAGTACGGGTAACCTCAACATCATCAAGAATGATAGCATCAAGTCCATGTTATTAGAGCTGAAAAGACTTCACGGTGTTGACCACACCTATACCGAGCACATGCGTAGAGAATTCGACCACTATCTATACGACAGGCACAATGAACTTAGAGATACCTGGGCGTTTGGAGATTTAGAGGCCAGTTGGAAGTCTAAGTCACGAATATTTCGCAGTCTATCAGAAGAGGAGCTACAAGAACTTGCAGTGCAAACGAAAGTTCTACTGGATGACCGACAGACCAGGAATGGTCTAACGTTGGCTGGCGGAAACAACATGGGATTACTAAATGGAAACCGTAAAATGGATGATCTAGCAGAAAGAATCATCAACTTGATCGATAAGGAATTAGGCAAATGATAAAATTCTTCCGTAAAATCCGACAGCAATTGCTATCCGAAAACAAGTTTACCAAGTACCTGATTTATGCCATAGGTGAAATTATCCTCGTGGTGATAGGAATCCTGCTAGCCGTTTCAATAAACGAGTGGAATTCAAATAGAAAAGCACAGCAAGAAATCGATCATCTCCTAGTTGCCTTCCAAAAAGACTTAACCGTCAATATTAAAGAAGGTAACCGGATTCTTGACTGGGCTATTCGGAGAGACTCGATAATCGAACTCATACTGCAACGGAAAGTTACTGCGGAAATGTACTATGAGAGGACGGTAAAACCCATGTTTTGGAATTACAATACAGCCGATGTTATTACCGAAAACTTGGACAAACTGTTGGATAAAGAAGCCCAATTGAAAATCGAAGCAGAGCCGCTCTTGAAATTATTGAAGAAGTATAGTGTTCAATTAGATCGTGTAGCAGAACAGGCTGATGATTTTGCTAATAATTCAATGGAAAATAGCCGCTATCTAAGAGACAATATGCCATGGTATAATGCTTATATGGATTCCACCAGTATGGAAGCCGCAATCTATTTTTCAGAAGACGATATCTATTTGAATAGAACCCAATTTTACCAAACTCTAGTGAACCATAATTATGGTCGGGCACTCGCTGGACGGCAGAACATAGAGCTCATATTGCTTTACCACTTACTGAAATTGCAGAATAAGCAGTCAAAAGTGCATGAAGTCTTTGCCGAACTAGGTTTTTCTCCCATGACAAAGACTAGCTGTGCAACAACAGTAGAACTCAAAGAGAGCAAGAAGCACTATATTCCATTAATTGTGAATGTTGGATCAAACCCAGTGCATGTAAAATTCGAGTACACCCACAAAGGCATTCTTGAAACTGTCCATATACCTCTTGGTCCCGGAGAGTATGAGACCTACTCAGGTTTTTATCCTTTTGTGGTTCAGATTATCGAAGAAGATTCCTGCGTTGCAAAATACCTCCCCTCTGCTCACAGCTATTTAATCTTGGGGGAAGAATGATAAGGCTATGATAAGATTCTTCCGTAAAATCCGCCAGCAAATGCTAGCCGAGAACAAGTTTACCAAGTACCTGATTTATGCCCTTGGCGAGATTGTGCTTGTGGTTATTGGGATTCTAATAGCCTTGCAGATTAACAACTGGAACGAGCAAAGGAAACTCCAAAGCAAGGTGGCAAGCATTTATGCTATTGTGAAAGGTGACCTTCTGTCTGACATAGAAAACATTGATAAAGTGCTAGATGTAATGTTGCCTCAGGACACAATTCTAGCAAAGATTATGGATGGAAAGATGACCCGTGAGGACTATCGGACCTGTGATGATTGTGAATTTGTAGTGGGTGGCTTCCCAGATATAGAATTGAAGTCGCGTGGCTTGAATTTGTTGGAAAAGAACAGCACAATTTTCGATTCGCAAAAGGACAGTCTTTTTATTCGAGTCAGCGAGTTTTATTCCTTTTATTTCACAGAAATTGGGGTGGACATGGAGGAGATTGAGATAGATTACAGCGACAATTTTGCATACTGGAAAACCAATAAACCCTGGTTTGCGGATCACATGTTTGATAATAAGAATGAGGATTTTGTAGAATATGCGCTCACCTCTACGGATTACATGAACCGTGTCGCATCTTGGCGTAGATTATACTTTCATAACTACCTAGGTCATTTGAAAGATTACAAAGAGAGTGCCTTGCTCTTAATAGAAGATTTGGAAATGAGGACAAAGTAAAATAACGTGGATGTGTCCTAGGCCTGTGGTCATTTCTACAGTTCAACTCTTAAACGCAACAAGTCATTCGATGATTAAATTCTTTAGAAAAATCCGACAGCAACTCTTGTCTGAAAACAAGTTTTCCAAATACTTGATTTACGCTCTTGGCGAAATTGTTTTGGTGGTTATTGGGATTCTGATTGCGCTTGGTCTCAACGATTACAACGCCAAGGTCAAATCTCAGGATCGATTAACCGGCCTCCTAAAAGAAGTTAGAACCGAATTAGCGGTCAACATTAACCGGTCTACTCCCCTATTACAATGGTATAGTGAGAGAGACTCGCTCATAAGTATGATTATGTCAGACACCCTTGCCAAAGAAGTGTATGCTACGGATATGAATATCAGAAAGGTAATCGAGTATTACGATACATACGAGGTTAAATCAAATGCATTTGACCGACTTATGGCAAACAATAGTTCTATGCCTGCACAATACGATACTTTGATTGACGACCTCAAGACCATCTATGTATCAGAATGGGAGATTGTTAAATCACTCAATAAATCCGTAGAGGCAGTGGTTCTAGAAAACAACGACAGAATAAAAAAGACAAAGTCTTGGTATTCAGATTGGGTATACTCTTCAGGAATTACTGAAGAGGCCACAGAAATGATGTTTAGCGATTCAATTTACCGCAATTATGTAGCTGAATATTGGCTAATAGGTGTATCCAACCACGCAGGTTTCATTCAGCTACTCCGCTCAGATGCTTACATAGTTTACCTGGAGTTATCTAATGAGCTTGGTCTTCCGGATAAGGTTGGACCTGCACTAATGAAGATCTTTAACACAAGCAATTGTCCTGGAAAATATGTCTTCGAAAACGATACCATAAGCATTTCTGAAAAAGATGGGCGACTACTTTTTCAATTCCCCAATCGAGATGTTGAGGAACTTTTACCATTTGATGAATCACAGTTCATTCCTAGTAAGACGTTTGCTTTTTGCAGATTGACGAAAGACGAAAATGGCCAAGTAAATGGATTAACCTTCAGAACTGGCTCCTACAACAAGACTTTCCAAAAGCAGAATTACAGCCGAAAACAATGATTAAATTCTTTAGAAAAATCCGACAGCAATTGTTGTCAGAGAACAAGTTTTCCAAGTACCTGATTTATGCCCTTGGCGAGATTGTGCTTGTGGTCATTGGAATTCTCATTGCCATGCAGATCAATAACTGGAACGAGCAAAGGAAAGTCGACATTGAAATTGGAAAGGTGCTTAAAGAGGTGCGTAACGATTTGATTACCGATAGTATTCAAATCAAGGGAACCCATGCTTATAAGATTGAGGATATTAGAATACAGTACACCGTTATCGAAGCGCTAGAGAGTGGAACTATTCCATACGACTCTCTCGAGTATCATTTAGGTAGAGTCATGCTTCCAAGGAGGTTAGTTCTAGTGGACAAGGGCTATCAACTATTGAAGAAATTCGGACTAGAACGAATAAAGGACGAAGCCCTGAGGAATGAATTGACAACCTATTACAACGTTTCGGTGCACAGAATTAATGAAGATACTGAAGACGATGACCACGAATTTATTGAAGTATTTATGCCCTACGTGCGCCACCACTTTCTTGACTGGAATTGGACCGTTCGAGGCGTGCCAGCAGACTACGAACACCTCAAGACGGACCAATATTTCCGCTCTTGTTTGAAGGTAAACGTCAAGAACCAAGAAAGCACGGTTCAACAATTGGAGAAAGGAGCCAAGAAAATACAGGAGATACTTCCATTACTTGACAAAGCAATATTGGCTTATGATTAAATTCTTCAGAAAAATCCGACAGCAACTGTTGTCTGAGAACAGGTTTGCAAAGTATCTACTTTACGCAGTAGGCGAGATAGTTTTGGTAGTAATCGGAATTCTCATTGCTGTTAGTATCAATACTTGGAATAAGCAGCAGACCATCAAAGCCAACAATAAAATTTATTGCTCCGAATTACTTGAGGAGCTTAAACTGAATATTACGAGGCTCCAGTTTTTGGCATTTACAGGTGACAATGAGAATAATATTCCAAGCTGGGAAGAGGTGGTTGAGAATTCCGACTCCTTGTTAAATCTTGTTACTCGAGGATTACAAGAAGAGGATTTGGACTTTCTGCTAAACAACAAGATATGGGCCGGAGGTTCCCAGTTAAATCTTCATGATGCAACTTATGAGGAGCTACTCGGCACAGGAAAGCTGTACAGCTTAGGTTCCGATAGTCTTATTCTTGGGCTCAAGCAATACTACAAGCGCTATGAGCGAGAGATTGAATACAACACACGTTGGACTAACCATGCGTTAGAAGGAATGTATCAAATTGAACATTCGAGAGGTAAAATGATAATCGACTTTAACCGTAATTCTGAGCATTTCGATCTGCAAGATTATCCTTGGTTCTTCGATTCAAAATCCAAGGAATACATCGATTTGCAATTAGGAGTAAGGAAATTGTATGGCGGGCAAGCGCATCATTTTCGTAAGTGCAAGGAATTGATTGAAGAAACCGAGCTTTTGATTGAGCTTATTGAACGAGAGATTCAAAAACAGAACCACTGATGATAAAATTTACCTGCGGAGTAACCATGAAAAACCGCTTTGGTTTGGCGCCAATGACCAATTGCCAAAGCCATGAAAACGGACAACTTGCCGATGATGAATACGCTTGGCTAGTCAAACGTGCCGAGGGTGGTTTTGGATTAACCATGACCTGTGCATCTCACGTGCAAGAAGTCGGAAAAGGATTTCCCGGTCAGTTGGGCATTTTTTCTGATGATTTGATGGATGGCCATAAACGGTTGACCAAAGGCATTCAGGAACACGAAAGCTTAGCTGTTATTCAACTGCATCATGCAGGAATGCGTTCTCCGAAAGAGTTAATTGGCGAAGCACCTGTTTGTCCATCAGACAGCGAGAAACACGGAGCACGAGCGTTGACCTTAGAAGAAGTTCATCAGCTACGCGATGATTTCATTGAAGCCGCTGTTCGTTCTCAGAAATGCGGATATGATGGCGTAGAAATTCATGGAGCGCACGGCTACATTCTTGCGCAATTCTTGAGTAAGAAAATCAATCATAGAACAGATGAATATGGCGGTTCTTATGAAAACAGAACGCGTCTCATTGTAGAAATAATTGATGGAATACGTGAGCAATGCGGTTCTAAATTCTTGCTTGGCTTGCGCCTATCTCCCGAACGATTTGGGATGGAACTAGCAGAAACCAAAGCATTCTGTAAAGAACTTGTTGCTGCCAATCAACTCGACTTTTTAGACATCTCTCTTTGGGATAGTTTTAAAATGCCGGAGGAAGAAGAATTTCAAGACAAGTCGCTTTTACAACACTTCACCGATATGGATTTTGGAAGCACCAAACTTACCGTTGCAGGTAAAATTATGACGGCTAAAAACGTTCAAGATATTTTAGATGCTGGCGTTGATTTCGTTTCCATTGGTCGTGGTGCTATTCTTCATCACGATTTCCCGAAACAAGTGATTGAAAACCCAGGTTTCGAGTCTGTTTCACTTCCCGTTACACGAGAACACTTGGCAAATGAAGCCCTTGGCGAAAAGTTCATCAACTACATGAGTGGTTGGCCAGGGTTTGTAGAGGTTTGAAAAAATAGAGCAAAACCATAAATTCATTCTTTGCCCATGAATTCATTCATGGGTTTATTATTCAAACATGAAAGCAATTAGAACCCCAGAAGAAAGATTCGAGAATCTGCCTGATTACAGTTTCAAACCAAATTATCTTGACCTTGAAGACGGACTTCGCTTGCATTACGTAGATGAAGGCGACAAAAACGGAAAAGTGGTTTTGCTGCTTCATGGCGAGCCTAGTTGGTCCTACCTCTACCGTAAAATGATTCCCATTTTGGCTGATGCCGAGTTTCGAGTAATTGCACCAGATTTGATTGGTTTCGGCAAATCAGATAAACCAACCGAGCAATCTGATTACACCTACCAAAAACACATCGATTGGGTAAAATCATTCATCACACGGCTTGATTTAACTGGTATTTCTTTGTTCTGCCAAGATTGGGGCGGACTCATCGGACTAAGAATTGCAACGGAAATGGACGAACGGTTTAAACGTATTATGGCTTCAAACACCGCTTTGCCAATTGGCAATGTAGAAATGCCTGCAAGTTTTCTGCAATGGCTCGAATTCTCTAAATCCTCACCCAAATTTGATATTGGGAAAGTGGTTGACAAGGGAACGGTTTCCGAACTCACCACAGAAGAAATTGCAGCTTACAACGCTCCGTTTCCTTCAGAAGACTACAAAGCTGGCGCAAGGATATTTCCTTCGTTGGTTCCTGCAACTTCAGACAATCCAGAATCGGCAAATAACCAAGCGGCATGGGGCAAACTCATGCAATGGAACAAACCATTTTTAACCGTGTTTGGAGATTCTGACCCCATTATGCGCGGTGCAGAAAAGTTCTTCATTCAAGTGGTTCCTGGCGCAAAAGACCAAGACCACACCATTGTAAATGCGGGGCATTTTAGTCAAGAAGACCAAGGAGAAGATTTGGCAAAACGAATGATTGATTTCATACTGAAAGGTTAACGATGTGACACGCTGCAAGGCGCGCTTTTCCCTCTCTTCAAAAGGTGATTGCTCAGCTATTGGCATTGCGCAGTTGAAGCTATGGTCTTGAAGATCTTAATAAACAACAGCCACCGTTGCACCGTATGCTGCCCAAAGGCCATAGTGCCCATAAATAGGACAACAAGAACTGCGCTTATCTGTTTAATGGGTGTGTTTGTTTACTCCGTTGGTGGTGGGGTTTGGGAAGCGAGGGCGGTGCGGGCTTCCTTGAGCCAGACCCTTAGATTTTTGGTGTCAGGATGTTCTTCACCAAGGAATTTAAGGTAGATTTTCTCTGCTTTTTCGAGGTAAGAAAGGGCAATGGTGTATTCTTGTTTGCGGTAATTAGTGGCTCCTAGGTTGAAAAATCGAGTACCGACATTCGGATGCTCCTCCCCCAACGCCTTTATATCAATTTTCAATGCCTGTTTATAGTAGTCAATCGCCTTATCGTATTCTCCTTTCGATTTCCATGCCGCACCAAGGTTGTTTAGACGTGTTGCTACCTTCGGATGCCCCTCGCCCAACACCTTCTGGTCAATTTTCAACGCCTGCTCATAGTAGTCAATGGCCTTGTCGTATTCCCCTTTCGCATCCCATGATACACCAAGGTTATTCAAGTCTCTTGCCACGCTCGGATGCACCTCGCCCAATACTTTTCGGTCAATAATGAGGGCTTTTTTATAGTAATCAATGGCCTTGTCGTATTTCCCTTTACTATCCCAGGCCAAACCGAGGTTGTTCAAAGTAGATGCGACATATGTGTGCATTTCGCCAAATATGTTCCGAAGAATGGCAAGAGCTTGTTCATAGTAGTCCATGGCTTTGTCGTATCCCCCTTTGGCTCTCCACGCCTCTCCAAGGTTATTCAGGTGGGCAGCCGTATCGGGATGCTCTTCTCCAAATACCTTGAGATTTAAGGCTAGAGCTTGTTTAAAGTAGTCAATAGCCTTGTCGTATTCCCCTTTACTAATCCAGATTGAACCTAGATTGTTCAGCACAGTTCCTTTTAGCTTTTGATGGTCGTCAGTTGTTGTAAGCAAGCCTAGCGCCTTTTCTAAATAATTGATAGCCTCATCATGCAAGGCCATCGTATCAAGGAAGTAACCAAGATCATTGAGGTAAAGCGGTTCTTCTGGTTGGAGTTGGGCGGCTTCTCTGTAATGAAGCAAAGCATCTGCATAGCGGAGTTCCTTTTCATCTAAATCAGCCAATTCGAGGTATTGCTGTGCAGCATCCTTTGCACTTTCCTTAGAAAGCACCTTCAAACGTTCGGCAGATTGTATTTGAAGGTCTCGTGCTTCCTTAAAACGCCCTTCCTCCATCAAACGGGCTGCCTCCTTTAGCAAGTCATCATCCTTTCCTTCTTCTTTAAGGGTATCAATGGTTTCCTTCCTTTCTGCTACGGCTTCTTGTTTTAGTATGGCATTCTCCGAGAGAATAGCCTCATACTTCTTTTCCAGTTTATCCAACTGTTCTTTTAGGGCAATTGCTTTACCCTTTGCCGTTGCCCCTTCTGTTGCTGCAATGAATCGCAATTCATTGACCTCTTTCATTTCTGCACGCACCTCCTTTAACTCAACACGCAACTCTTCAATGGTCTTATGCTTGGCAACCAGCAAATCTTGCTGCGATTTCATCGTCTCCGCATTCAAACTCAGTATGTCTTCATGGTTCGGGAAGCTATCGCGCACCAACCTGAGAATTTCGGTGGTCATTTTCTTTAGCTCATCCTGTCCCAGTTTTATCTCAGAAAGGAAATTCTGGGTAAAGGCATCATTGGCGCTTGCACCAAGCTCCGATTTCTTATCACGCAGTAACTCCGCAAAGGTCACCATTACGGCATCTGCCCATTTCATTCGCTTTCCGCCCAATCGAAACTCGTTTCTCATCCTGTGCCGAAAGGCATAAGGCAGCTCGTTAGCCGTTGGTCTTTCCGTTTCGGTGGTTGCTCTATCGTTGACTAGTTCACTAGACACATACTGAAGCCAGTCGGAAGTCATTTGGTTTGTCAGCAGGTCCTTTTTCTCCTTGTATTCTTCTTGCGTGGCAAAGAACAGCTCTGTATTTCCTTCGGCTGCATTGCCGGTATTGGCCCACGCCTCAATGTCATTCAACCGTTTCGGCTCAGACTGCTCATTCACCCACTTTTGAAGCTTCTTGCAAAATTCGAGCTCTGCCTGCTCTTCTCTGAGCGAAGCACATACCAAACCAGTGGCATCTAGCATTGATTTCCGAACGGCTTTCTGTAGGTCGTGGTTCTCTGGGAGTTTGTTCTGTTTAGAAGAAATAAGCTTGATGGACTCTTTGGCCACGGCAAAGACACCATCGCCTACGGCCTTATTAAATAGGGCTTCTGTAGCCTTTGATAGGTAACCACCAGAGGCTGCATTTGCTCCCCGATAGGCAAATGACAAAAGTCCTGAAATAAGGTAGTCGTCCATGTTTGGTTTTTGAGGTCTGTAGGTTTACTACTACAACATAGTGAAAACATTGGTTGGTTTGGCAAGGTTTCGGTGTATTTGCACGGGCTGCCTTCACAGCTATTGGCTCAACCGTTTGTTTCTCCGAGGCACGAGGGTCTCCTTGCCTACCATGCTTCAGAGCCCTCCGAGGTTTTGAAAACCTCGGAGGGCAATCCAACCAACCAGACCACCTTTACCAACACTCCCCCGCTCAACAAGTTGAGCCTCCCCTCTCTTGCAAGAGAGGGGTGACTGAACGTAGCGAAGGCGGGGTGAGTTAGCGAAACCTAGTAGGTCTTGCCAACCAACCCAATCGCCTCATTGCCATGCGCGAAGCCATCTTTTCTTAAATCATATGTTGTCCCTACAGGACTTCTTTCATCTAATCAACCTCTTATTGCTACCAATTTTTCGTCCCGCTGAGACGTTTGCCGTTCCATAGCAACGGAATATTGGTAGAAACTTCTACAGAAACAACAAGCATTCATCTAGCGCTCCACACCCGTAGTATTGGAGTATAGCCCCATACCAACACAAATTTGCAACGTGCGTAATTCTATACACCTACACAAATAGGTACTTTCGGGCAACCAAACACCCCTTATGCATCCAGATTTTAATCTAACCCCAGAAATGCCAGATAACGCTGGCGATTTCAACTCAGAGTTTTATCAGCGTTTTACCCTCAGAAAGAACACGCAACCGCTAGAGTTAAGTGCCGATTTAAGCAAGGACTTTTCCTTCCCAACTTTCTACAATAAAGTAAGCTGCGGCATCGGAATATTCATGTGTAATTACGATAAAGCACAGCAAATTCTCCCTCACGCAAGTATGAAACCAGTTAGAATGCCTGGCAACAGAGCCGTGGTTATTTTCTCTTGTTATGAGTACAGAAACGTGATGAACATGAAACCGTACAACGAGATTGCCATGACCATTCCGTTGTTAATGGATGGTGGTTTTAGCCTTCCCGTTTTACCACTTGTTTCTAAGGCTTTTAAGAACTTCGGGTATCACGTTTTCTCCATGCCGGTTACATCAGAAGAAAATCGCTTACGCGGAAGAAAACTTTGGGGACTGCCCAAGGTAACCGAGCGCATTGACATTGAGCAAAAAGATGGGTTCAATACTACGGTTGCTTATGACGAAAACGACAAGGAATATTTCCGTTTAAAGGTTCCGATGAATGGCAATGCTGAAAGCTTTGACGAAACAGGTCAGCTCTACTCTATCCTGAACAACGACATCATCAAGGCACAAACCAATTTTAAGGGAGATTTCAAAGTAAACAAGCACATGGGGTTGCTTTTCAGCAAAGGGAAGAAATCAAAAGACCCATTGTTGAAATTGGGAGATTCTCCAAGAGCCGAAGTGCTCAAAAGCTTAGAAATTGAGGAAAGTGTATTCCAAACAAGATGGTGTCCAAACATGGAAGCTTGTTTCGATTTAGGCAATATTCACACGAAATGAACCTAACCAAAATCCTCCTCCTGCTTTTTGCACTAACGCTTGTTGGATGTGCGCTGCCAATGCGAGGCGTCATTTACTTGCATCCAGATTTAAAAGACCACAAATGGTTGCATGCGCATGAAATTGACGCTCCCGAAAAGCCCTTCCGATTTCATCAAGCAGAACCCAATAATTTGGGTGAGAAAATAGGCTTAAACGATTGGACTCCGGCCGTTGTGCCCATTTGGCGAACGTTAGATGAGTTGGTTGAAGCACACCCGAATCAGGCACTAGTCATCATCAGAAACGATACGGTTCTGTACTCGCATTATGATGAGGACGATGAAAATCGGCTTCATCCCTCCTATTCCGTTACCAAATCGTTCACTTCGGCATTGGTTGGTTTTGCCGTACAAGATGATTTGATAAAATCGGTTGATGATTTGATTGCTGATTATCTGCCTGAAATTTGTGATGACGAGCGCTATCAGCGTGTTAAAATCAGTCATTTGCTCAATCATACTTCCGGAATTGAGCATCCGCTTACGGTGGATGGGTTGCTGTATTACGGCAAGAGTTTGAAGCGCGCAAACAAGTACATCAAATTCAAAAATGAGCCTGGAACCAATCAGGCTTACATGAATATGAATGTTTGGATTCTTGGGCAATTGCTCGAAAAAGTAACCAACGCTCCGTTAGATGAATACCTAGAAGCCAAACTTTGGTTGCCACTTGGAATGGAAAGTCCAGCAAGATGGACGGCAGACAAATTCGAGAAAATCAAGCCGTACTGCTGTTTGCAGGCAACGGCCTTGGATTATGCCAAATTCGGGCGGTTCTATCTCAAAAAAGGTAACTGGGAAGGAAAGCAAATTCTCAATCAAGAATGGATTGATTGGTCGCTATCGCGAGACACAACAGAAGGCGGCACATTTGGCTACCACAATTGCTGGTATTTGGGCTACAAACCCAACAACGATTTCATGGCCATCGGACTTTACAAACAGCATATTTACGTTAACCCAGACGAGAACATCATCATCGTTTCCTTGAACGATAGGCCAAGAAGTAAGGAGCAAAAAGCAATGAACTGGGAAGACATTTGCCGTCAAATTGTTGATCAGCTATAGGTTTATGAATTGGCAAAAATGACCTTTCTCATTTTCTACAGGGAAATTGGTAACCTCATGGCGAAAGGTGCGTTCTATCTTTGACCACACCTTTTTGGTGCTTGATTGAAGCGTAAAACCTAATGTCCTTTTTAAAGCAACTTTGGAACAACAAATTTGTGCAGCGAACGCTGTACTTTTTCCCGTTGCGCTTACTGGTTTTACACCTCAAGAAAAATTACATCCTTCTAATATTCTGGATTGTAATTGCATTGTTCGTTTCAGGATACATCGGTACCGGATATGGTGTTCCGTACCTGTTTTGGGATCCCGAATACATGGGCAAAGTTGACTTTTGGTCGTTCCTAATCCTAGGTTTTGCCTTTGGTGGATTTTTGATGGCTTTCCACATTTCAAGTTACATTCAAAACGCATATCGGTTTCCGTTTCTGGCCACAGTTAATAAGCCCTTCTTCAAATACTCGCTCAACAATTCAATTATTCCTGGATTGTTTCTTGCCTTGTACATCTACAAAATCCTAGAATTTCAATACCAAAATGAGTTGTTCCTGGTTGGAAGCGATTTGATTGTGACCTCTACCCTTGCTTGGGACCTTGCCGGGTTTATTGCCGGAATTCTACTCTTTATGATTCCAGGTCACACGTACTTTTTGGCCTTAAGCCGAAATATTTTCAAAGTATTTGGAATAAGCGAGGATGACATTCAAGAAAAAAGAAAAAGCACCAAGCCTATTCAGGTTTTACTGAAGAAGAATTTGGAATGGCGTAACGTGAATGCTCCTCGCGAAAGCGATTACGAATGGAAAGTGGTTACCTACCTCGTAAACTGGTTTAAGGTTGGATTAACGCGAGACTCCAATCACTACGAAAAGGATATGGTGCAGAAGGTTTTCCAGCAAAACCACATGATAGCCGCTGTATTCGAAATTGTTATCATCGTTACGTTTCTAATTCTGGGTGCTTACCGAGAAACTCCTGAGTTAAATATTCCGGCTGGCGCGATCATTTTCCTCACGTGTTCCATG
This sequence comes from Flavobacteriales bacterium, assembly GCA_049608805.1. GTDB lineage: Bacteria > Bacteroidota > Bacteroidia > UBA10329 > UBA10329 > UBA10329. Next base: position 17,288 of record JBMYXX010000032.1, read on the forward strand.
CTTCTTATGCTTACCAGCGCTATTCATACCGCGTTGCGTGGTTGGTCAACCGTGTTTCTTATTGTGATGGTAGCGGTGGTACATCTGTTGGTTTAGAATGATATTCTTCTGTACGAAAGCCGCGCTTTTGGATTGGACTACGATAGCAAAAAAGCTGTCTATAACTTAGATAC
>JBMYXX010000033.1:0-17411 GCA_049608805.1 Flavobacteriales bacterium
GAAATGCCAGTGTATAAGAAGTTACGGGTAGGGATAAAGTCTGGCGAGCTAAACCTTGATGGCTTGCCACAAACCGAAATGTTTAATGCTGGGGTTATAGGAATACCAGCAAAACATGCTGGGATTTTTAGAGAAGTGGTGGCTAGTGTAGATGTTTTTTACCCCAAGCTTAAAGTTCATATCGTTGAGCAAGTGCTGTTTTCATACTTAATAGGAAAAAAAGCAAGTGTCATAGATTCTTCCAAACAGGTAGTTCATTGGTGGGGAAAAGGGCTGAATACGGGCCCCGTTATTTCTGAGTTTTTGCGGTCTTCAGGTGAGCTTAATCTTGATGCGAAGTCTGCCGCAGCTGCACGGTTAGTTCAAACGATTGAACAAACACCATTTAACCGTAATCCCACATTCTTAGAAAGACTCAAACGCAGCGTTAAGAAACGCATTAAATAGCTGTTTGGTCAAACTCTTTTCTGATAATGAGAAGAGAGTTGAAAAACGCAAAAAGGGTAACTCCAGATTGTGTTCCTAGCGTGTTGTCGGTCATGAAAGACGTAATTATTAGCGCTATAAAAGAGAGGTAAAGGAAATCTTTACCATACGTTTTTAGCGGGTAGCTTAACGCGAAAAGAAACCAGATTAAACCAGGGACTCCCACCATCAGCCCAACCGATAGAAACTGATTGTGAGAAATTCCTTGACGTTCGGGAGCCATGCCATAATCATCTTTTGCATATTGACTAGCATAGCTTGTAAGCATGTCACCGGTTCCAACACCAAGAAACGGGTTGCTCTTGATAATTTCTATTCCAGCTTTGAAGTAAACCCAACGCATTAAAACTGAAGAGTTGTTGGGGTCACCATGATACCTAAAAGCATCTATCTGCCATAGCATTTGGGCAATTCTTCTAGACACGCCCCACTTGCTGGTGTACTTGTAATTGGTAAAACCTTTCTCAATGAAGGCAACGTCTTCAGCAGAAATCTTACTTAATCCAACAGAATCTTTCCGTAGCCCTAAAGACGATAGATACCTGATTGCAGTAAACATAATTGGTTGGCCGAGCTGGTCCTTTTCGCTGAAAGCAACGTCACTATACTTTGGCCACTCTTTCTCAAGCTCTTCTCCGCAAACAAAATTCCAAACCCGATGTCCGTTTTCTGTGTAAGGCACATCTTTTTGGTGGGAGTAATAATTGCCATTAATTGTTTTGACAGTTAGCGTTAGTTGGTTTAGAGGAATTTCCGTTTTGTGGTTTTTGTAGATGCCATTTATATAGACAACTCCACTTACTAGCACCGCGGTTCCAATAGAAAACACTATCGTTTTAACGCGTAAGCTAGAAGACTTGATAAACAGCCGAAGCAAGGATAATCCAACCAAAACAAGGAAGGCTAAAAAGGCGGTAGCCGTTTCCATTAACACCAGAAAATAGAAGAACCAAACAGCAGTTGCTAAAGCCAGAACCTTTTCTGTTAGCGACCAAACCTTTAGGTTTTTTATAAAGTGATAAATGAGAATGAAAATGGCCAGCGCTAACATCAGTCCAAACCTTATGTGCGAGATGACTACAGATAATCTTCTTTTATTCAGAACCTCACCATCATTCTGAATGAGGTAATGAAGCATGCCTAAAGCAGTACCAATGAGGCAGGCTACCACAAACAACATCAGAATATCCTGTAGTCGTTTTTTGCTTGGCATTTTAACGGTGAACAGCAGGAACGGAAAGAGTAGAATTGGAAGTTTTACTCTAAGCTCTTTCAAACCATTGTCTAGGTCTTCTGTCCAAAACATGCCTACCACAAAAATTAGGTAAACCGAGATTAGAATTACGGATAAAGGGTCTTTGAAAAACTGGACTGTTCGTGCTTTGTAGTTGCCAGATAAAAGCCAATTACCAGCAAGAATAAACAGACCAGTGCTTACTAAAACAACGGAAAGCGGAAGCCCCAATGCAACGCATGCAAGGCCCCAAAATGCAAGATTTCGATGTTGATGGTCTGTTAGTTTCGGCATAATGGCCAAACTCAGCTCAGTAATTAGTCTGTACTAGCGTCTGAAAGTATCCGATTGTATTCGGATGTGTTGGCCAATATCTCAAGTGCCTTTTTTACATCTCTATCGTCTTCAAGCATGGCTTCAATTCTACCATTTTGGTAGTAGTACCTAGATATAATTTCACCTCTTAAGAGTTCTTTTACTTCTTTCTGAAACTCTTCTAAATCTTTGGCTTTGTTGTGTTTTAATTGAGACTCTAACGCATTGAATTCTGTTTCAATTCTTGCGAAGTACTTGTCGTCTTCTGCCACTTTTTTGAGGCGCTCCAACATTTTCTCACTGTCGGTACTATAGTCAAACTCTTTACTTTCTAACCATGCCTTAAATTCTCCGAAAAGTGCATCATCAATCCTAAAATCAGATACTTCTGCAATCTCCTTGTGCCCGTGGTAATATTCGGTGGCAAAATCGAAATAGAGCATTTTCATTCCCAAATTGAATGCTACATCTGAAAGCTGAACTGGTTCAACCTCAATGTCAGGGTTAATTCCTCCGCCATCAAACACTTCGCGCCCAGCTTTGGTGGCGTATTTGGTGATTAGAGAATCTGGTACTTTACCCACGCTGCCGTCAGCATTTCTGTTGGTGTAATCTAATGCTTGAATACATCTTCCGCTTGGAATGTAATACTTGGCCGTAGTAACCTTTAATTGAGAGTTGTAGCTAAGAGGACGAGTTGTTTGAACCAGCCCTTTTCCAAACGTTCGCTGTCCAATAATTACTCCTCTGTCTAGATCTTGAATTACTCCAGAAACAATCTCGGAAGCAGAGGCAGAACCACTGTTTACCAAGACCACCAAAGGCATGTCTTTATCAAGGGGAGCTTGTGTGGCTTTATACTCTTTATTCCAATCTTTAACCTTGCCTTTTGTGCTTACAATCATCTCGCCTTTAGGCACAAACAGATTGCTTAACGAAACAGCTTCTTTGAGCAAACCTCCAGGATTACCGCGCAAGTCTAGCACCAATTGCTGCATGCCTTCTTTCTTCAATTCTACAATGGCATCGTGAACGTCTTTTGAGCAATTGTCTGTAAAGCTGGATAGGTTTACGTAGCCTACTTTTTCGGTTAGCATGCCAGAATAAGGCACGCTTTTAATCTTAATTTCTTCTCTAACAATCGTTACCTCAAAAGGCTTTTTAACGCCAAATCGTTTTACTAAAACACTAAGTTCTGTGTTGGGCTGTCCTTTTAAAACTTTGCTAATATCTCCGGTAGATTTTCCCTCGGTTGACTTGCCGTTTACCTCTAAGATTTCGTCTCCCGCAAGCAAGCCAGACTTCATTGCTGGAAACCCTTCGTAAGGTTCTGCAACCACAACTAGGCTGTCTTTTTTTCTGATGAGCGCGCCAATTCCACCATACTGACCAGTGGTCATAAAACGGTAATCCTCAATGTCTGTTTCCGGAATGTAAGTAGTGTACGGGTCTAGAGACTGTAGCATTCCATCAATGCCTTTCTCTACCAAATTCCCCGGTTGTGTTTCATCTACATAATAAAGATTGAGCTCTTTAAATAGCGTGATAAAAATGTCGAGGTTCTTGCTTATTTCAAAGTAAGAATCTACGTAACTACTTGTAAGTAAGGAGAAAAGAACCACCGGAATAATAATCAGTACGCTTCTAATCTTTCGGAAAATCTTGGGGAATTTCATGGGTTATTTAGACTTCAAAGTTTCTAATATCTGCTGCACGGTGATGTTTAAATCTTCGTATTTGGGTATGTCGTTGCCAATGTAAACAAATGCTAAGGCAAAATATTTCCCATCGGCTTGCCATTTTTCAACCAAATCGTTTTTGTTAAGCCTATAGGTCTCTCTAATGAGCCGTTTTATTCTGTTTCTAGAAACGGCTTTCCCAAACCTTTTCTTGGGAACCGAGATTAACAATTTCGCGGTTGAATCGCTTTCCTCTAACGGATTGTAAATCACGCGTAGCGGATAGGTTTTAAATGATTTTCCCGAACGAAAAAGCTCGTCAATTACCAATTTAGAGCAGAGTTTTTCCTTCTTGCCAAAAGTGTATCTGCTCATGATAGTTGAAGGTAAAAAGAAAAAGGGGCAATGTTTTCAAAGCCCCTTTCCTTATGCATTTTTAACAAAACGTGTTATCTCTTTTTGTTGGCTTCTTTGATGTATTGGTCAAGTGCCATTGTCATTGATGGTGCCTTAGGAACTGGTGCACCAATGTCTAGTTTAAGACTACGTTCTTTTACCGCATGTGTTGTGGTAGGACCGAAGGCCGCAATTCTAGTTTTGTTCTGCTTAAAATCTGGGAAATTCTCAAAAAGAGATTTAATTCCAGATGGGCTGTAGAACACCAAAACATCGTAATTCACATCAGCTAAATCAGACAAATCGCTACAAACGGTTTTGTACAAAATAGCTTTGGTGTATGCCACGCCTAGCGCATCTAAAGATGCTGGTACCGTTGGCTTTAAGCCTTCAATACACGGCAGCAAGAATTTTTCGCCTTTGTGCTTTTTTAATACTTCTACAAGATCGCGGAACGTGTTTCCTCCGTAGAAAATCTTTCTCTTTCTATATACAACGTACTTCTGTAGGTAGTAGGCAATTGCTTCAGAAACACAGAAATATTTCATGGTTTCAGGAACAGTTACTCTTGTTTCTTCGCAAATTCTGAAGAAGTGGTCAGCCGCATTTTTACTAGTAAGAATGATGGCCGTATGCTCCAAAATATTCACCTTCTGCGTTCTAAACACTTTGGCTTCTACACCTTCTACGTGAATAAAAGATCGGAAGTCAATCTTAAGGTTGTGCTTATCAGCTAAATCGAAATAAGGCGACTTGTCTCCTTCTGGCTTAGGCTGCGAAACGAGTATGCTTTTTACTTTGTCCATGGGTCAATTGAACGGTTTTTCTATAGACTAATTGCAACTCGAATAAGAACAAAAACGGGGAGCAATTCGAGCGCGCAAAAGTAATAAAACAAATACAGCGGAGATATTGCATTGTCGAACACAGCAAGCTGAAACCCTCTGAGAAGACCTTTTATGTAGAAGAAACCAATTACGGTTAACCCTAATGTGGTTACCGCCAATGCAGGAATTTGCGGACTGTAAATGAGCAACACCGAAACTGGCAGCAAGACTAGACCCACGGCAGAAAGAAGAACGTTTCCGCTAAAGCGATGATACCTCATTTCGCCTTGCAGATTAAAGACTTGAGCTAAAAGCCACTGCATTAGTTTTTTAACAACGGACAAATTGAGCAGTAGTGCTACCGCCCACAAGAATGCAATTATTGGGTCCATTTTTAGCGAGCCGTACGTCAAAAAAACGGTTGAGCCAAAGAGCGATATTGACAAAATGGAAACTAACTGAACCAGAAGAAGGCTTCGAGAACGTTGAGTGTTTTCAACTCTGGCATCTTGGCCAGCTAAATTTCTATCAAATGATGCTCGAAAAACGGAGGCAAGAAATCCTTCTGCGTTGCGATGAATATAAATGAGGAGAACCGAACAAATCAGGAAAATCAAGAAACCGATTTCGTTTCCTATTTCTAGTTTGTCAATGAACAGAAGGTCGTTTTGGCCAACTAAAGAGTGGCCTTCAAAAAGGCTCACAACAGGGGCTTCCTCCGCCATCAATTCAAAATCTGGCAGAGGCCCAACAAATGGCGATATGGTATCCGACTCTTGCTGAATCATTGCGCAAAATTACGGCATCATTACTTGCTACTTTTGACTTATGCTCAAATCTAGATTTCAATCTGCAAAACGGACCATCAAATTACTGTTACCGCTTACGTTATTGTTTTGTGCATGCAATGGCCAAAAGAAACACAAAACTTCTATGGAAGACCACAAATACACGAATGCTTTAATTGATGAAACTAGCCCATATTTATTGCAGCACGCTCACAATCCGGTTGATTGGTTGGCTTGGAATGATGAGAGTTTAGCTAAAGCGAAAGCTGAGCAAAAACCAATTCTGATAAGCATTGGCTACAGCGCGTGTCATTGGTGCCATGTAATGGAGCACGAAAGTTTTGAAGATAGCACGGTGGCTGCTTTTATGAACGAACATTTCGTTTGCATAAAGGTTGATAGGGAAGAACGACCAGATGTTGATCAGGTGTATATGAATGCCGTGCAGCTAATGACTGGCCGTGGCGGTTGGCCGCTTAATTGCTTTGCCTTGCCAGATGGAAGACCGCTTTATGGCGGAACCTATTTTCCGAAGGAACAGTGGATGGATGTGATGCAGAAAGTGAGCGGTATTTGGGTGAATGACCGCGAAAAAGCACTGGAATATGCCACCAATCTCACCAAAGGAGTTTCAGAAAGTGAGCTTATTCAGAAGAACACGGCCAATGCCTCATTTAAGACAGAAGAGCTTGAGCAGATTGTAGAGAAATGGAAAGGACAGATTGATAATAAGGAAGGCGGACCCAACCGCGCTCCTAAGTTTCCGTTGCCCAACAATTACGAATTTCTATTGCGCTACGCCACTATAAACAACAATCAGTTTATGCTGGATCACGTAATCCTCACGCTAGAAAAAATGGCATTTGGAGGAATTTACGATCAGGTTGGTGGCGGCTTTGCGCGCTATTCCACAGATGCGCTTTGGAAAGCTCCGCACTTTGAGAAAATGCTGTACGATAACGGCCAATTAGTTTCGCTTTATGCAGAGGCTTACCAGGCAACCAAAAATCCACTTTACAAAGAAATAGTTGAGGAAACCTTGGGGTTTGTAGAGCGCGAGTTAACCTCAAAAGAAGGTGCGTTTTACTCTGCATTAGATGCAGATAGCGAGGGTGAAGAAGGTAAATTCTACGTTTGGGAAAAGGATGAGTTGAAAGCTGTTTTGGGCGATGATTTTGAGTGGGTGAAAGACTACTACAATATCAACGCAAAAGGATTGTGGGAGCACGGAAATTATATTCTCCTCAGGAAAGATGGAGATGTTGATTTTGCTAAAAAGCAGGGTTGGGAAGTAACGGGTTTAAAGCAAAAGGTAAAGGCTGTAAATTCTAAGCTTCTGAAGAAAAGAAGTAAGCGAATTCGTCCGGGATTAGATGATAAACAACTTACATCTTGGAATGCTCTTATGCTCAAAGGTTACGCAGATGCGTATCGTGTTTTGGGAGATAAAACGTATTTAAAAGCGGCTATTAAGAATGCAGATTTCATTCTAAAAACACAGAAGCAGAAAGATGGCGCATTGTGGCATTCTCATAAAGAAGGCCGCTCAACAATCAATGGTTTTTTGGAGGATTATTGTTTCACAATTGAGGCATTCATATCGCTTTACCAAGCCACATTTGAGAAGAAATGGTTGGATGAGGCTGATGCGCTAGCGGCCTACGCCATCAAGCATTTTCATGATGCTGAATCGGGAATGTTCTTCTTTAATTCAAACAAAGACGCCAAGCTTATTGCTCGGAAAATGGAACTGACAGATAACGTAATTCCATCGTCAAATTCTAGCATGGCAAAAGCACTTTTCTATCTAGGTCACTACCTAGACAAGAAGGATTACCTAGAAATTTCTGAGCAAATGCTGAATAATGTTGCGGAAAGCGCACAGCAAGGAGGCGGCTGGTATTCTAATTGGTTAGAACTGATGTTGCATCACACCAATTCGTTCTACGAAGTAGCTGTTATTGGAAAAGATGCAGACCAGAAACGTGCTGAAATTGAGCAATCTTATCATCCCAACAAAATGTTAATCGGAGGTGAAAAGGAAAACGGCTTGCCGTTACTTGAGTTTAAGGCTGTGGAAGGCGAAACGTGGATTTACGTGTGTGTAGATAAGGCTTGTCAAATGCCAACCAGCGATGTTAATCAAGCGCTAACATTAATAAAGTGAGAAGGCACGTTGCAATAGCAGGTACGGGCAGAGCTGGAACGTCTTTTTTGGTTCAATTGTTAACCAAATTAGGATTAGATACTGGGTTTTCGGAAGAGGATGTGTTTAAGAAATTAGACCCTCTTGGCCGAGCTGGGTTGGAGAGCAACCTGAGGGAAGAAAATGCTCCATACGTGGTTAAAAGCCCAAATCTTTCCAACTACATTCATGAAATCCTTGAGTCTTCAGAAATTGGTTTGGATTTGGTGATTATCCCCGTGCGGGATATTCTAAATGCAGTGCAGAGTAGGGTAGATGTGTCTAACGATAATCTAAATGAGCAAGGGTTCTTTAAGAGAAACTTTGGGTCAAAACGTGGTTTTGCAGGCGGCATGCTCAGAACATCTAATCCTGAAAAGCAGCAGCTCATTTTACTTAAATCGTTAAGCCATTTATTGGTTGAATGTGCTAAGCACGAACAAAAGGTTGTACTGCCGCATTACCCAAGATTAATGGATGACCCAGCCTATTTATATCGGGTTTTAAGACCAATTCTTGGCGATATTTCTGAAGAAAGGTTTACAGAAGTGCATCAATTAACCGTTAAGCCAGAGTGGTTAAACAGAACAAAACGGTGATGGATTTTAAGCGGCTTACAGATGCAGATTTTGAACAATGGAACGCTCTAAGAACTGAAGCGTTAGATGTTTCGCCATTTGCTTTTGGTCGTTCAAATGAAGATGAGTTCGCAGAACGCGACCATCGATTTAAAGTGAATATTGATAGAGCAGACCGTTTTATTCTCGGAGTCTTTGAAGATAAAAAGTTGATTGGAATTGCTGGTTTTTATCGGCATGAGCCAATTAAGACATTTCATAAAGGAACAGTTTGGTCCGTGTTTATAAAACCAGAACACCAAGGAAAAGGACTAGGCCGAAAGCTGATGAAGCGAACCTTGGAAGAAGCCTGGAAAATGGACGGTTTAGAAACAATTTTAATCGGTGTTTCTTCCAATAATCCGCCAGCAATAAACCTGTACAGAAACCTTGGTTTTACAGATTATGGCCGCGAGCCAAACTGCCTAAAGCACAACGGTGAATACGTAGATGAGATTTTGATGGTGATGAGCAGGGATTAGTCTGAATAGGCTTTTAACTTTGCGCGCCAAATCAATTTCCAATGTCTTTTAAGCCAAATCACGATTTAGTTGAAGAACTCAAATGGCGCGGCCTTTTGCACGATGCCATGCCCGAAACCCAAGAACTCCTGAATAAGGAAATGGTAACGGGTTATGTGGGTTTCGACCCAACCGCAGACTCACTACATATTGGAAGTTTGGTTCCAATCATGTTACTAAAGCATTTGCAATTAGCAGGGCACAAACCTGTGGCTTTGGTTGGTGGGGCAACCGGAATGATTGGCGACCCTTCAGGGAAATCTGCTGAGCGGAATTTATTGGATGAAGCTACGCTGAGAAAAAACCAAGAGGGAGTTAGAAAACAACTTTTGCAGTTTTTGGATTTCGAAAATGGCGACAACAAAGCCGAGCTAGCCAATAACTACGATTGGTTCAAGAATATGACCTTTCTCGATTTTATGCGAGACATAGGAAAGCACCTCACGGTTAACTACATGATGGCCAAAGATTCGGTTAAGAATCGGTTAGAAACAGGGCTTTCTTTTACAGAGTTTAGCTACCAATTAGTACAAGGCTACGACTTTGCTCATCTGCTAAAAACCATGAATTGCAAGTTGCAAATGGGTGGTTCTGACCAATGGGGAAACATTGTAACCGGCACCGAACTCATTAGAAGAATGGGCTTGGGAGAAGCTAAAGCGTTGGTTGCTCCGTTAATTACAAAAGCCGATGGCGGCAAGTTTGGTAAAACCGAATCTGGCAATGTTTGGCTAGATGCTGAAAGAACTTCGCCATACCAGTTTTACCAGTTTTGGTTGAATGCTTCTGATGATGATGCAAAGCGATACATCAGAATATTCTCACTTCTTCCGAAGGATGAGATTGAAGCGTTAGAAGCCGAACATGAACAAGCGCCACATGCACGCGGATTGCAAAAAGCGTTGGCAAAGGATGTAACAATCAGGGTTCATTCTGAGGATGACTACAATGCGGCCATTGCGGCATCTCAAATCCTATTTGGAAAGGGAACGGAAGAATCATTAAGAAGTCTTTCTGAGGCTGATTTGCTCTCAATTTTTGAAGGTGTTCCTCAGTTTGAGGTTTCTGGTTCTGAGGTAGAAGCTGGTATTCCTGTAATTGATTTTCTAACAGAAAAAGCAGCTGTTTTTCCGTCTAAAGGAGAAGCAAGAAAAATGATTCAAGGCAACGGAGTTTCAATTAATCAAAACAAGGTTTCTTCCATTGATTTGAGTGTAAATTCAGAATACCTCATTGCAGGAAAGTACATTCTCGCGCAACGCGGAAAGAAGAATTATTTTTTGATTAAAACGATTTGATCGTCATTGCGAGTGAGGAACGAGCGCGGCAATCTTAATCAGAAGATTGCTTCACTCTGTTCGCAATGACGTGTTGTTTAAACCACCATCAAATTACAACCGCGCACCTCAGAATCATCCATTCGGCCAATAATCTCAAACGATTGGTCTTGGTGTATGTGAACCAAATCTTGCGTGGCTATAAATGGACAACTGTGTATGTTGGCTAAATCAACCACATTTAGCGCACCTTTTCCTCTTTCTGAAATAGAAAGCGGGTCGGTGGTTTCGCGGGTGTAAACACGCATCCAAGGTGGTGTATTAAAAACTCCATCGCCCAAAGAATATGCCTGACTTAACAATTCAGTCATTCCATATTCGCTAGCAATTACGTCTAAACCAAAAGCAGATTTAAGTTCAGAATGAACCTCTTCGCGTGGCATTTCTTTCCGTTTGCCTTTCATTCCGCCTGTTTCCATTACAATGCAATTCTGCAATTGCTGCGGATGTTTTTCGGCTAATTCTAAAAGGGCAAATGTTACTCCAAGAAGCAAGGTTTTAACTCCTTTTTCTGAGTTCTTTTTAAGCACTTTAGAAAGCGAAGTAAGACGGTCTAAATAGAACCCTCCATCGGCATGACCACTTTCTTTCATCAACTTTTGGGTCATGTAAACCAGCGATGAATTTGAGCGTTCTAAATAGGAGGGAAGCAAGGCTAGAATGCAATAGTCTTTTGGGTTTCCAAAAAACTGATTGAAGCCAGTAAAAAGGCTTTCGTTATAAAGTTTTAGGCTGGCAACGTGGTGTTGGCTACGTTCCATTCCGGTGGTTCCGCTGCTGAGGAAAACAGCTTCTGGCGGAGCATTAAAAACGCCAATTGCATTTCGTTTAAAAAATGAAATGGGCATAAACGGAATTTCACTCAATCTGAGTACGGAACTCGGTTCAACTCCGAGGTGTCCAATAAAACTGCGATAAGTCTCGTTCTTCTTGGCGTGATATTGAAACAACTCCACAGCCAATTGCTCAAACAAAACATCGTTGTGCTCGTTAATTGAAAAGATTTGTTCCGATATGTGTTTAGTTGAAACGCTCACTATTCTGTAGCTGGGCGCAAATTTGCCTAATTTTGATTTATGAAAAAGGTGCTTTTTTTCGGGGTAATAATGTTAGTGTTGAGTTCGTGCTTAAAGCGAGAACAATACCCGAACAGACCTGACCTTGAATACTTGAGTTATTCTTTTACTTCTGACACAATTCCGTCTGCAAATCCCATAGGAGAAGTCACTTTTCGTTTTACCGATGGAGATGGGGATTTGGGTTTAAATCCGGCAGATACGTTTGGCGTACATGCCATTGGCGAGCCTTACTACTACAACCTTTTTGTCCGCTATTTCGAAAAGAAGAATGGCGTTTTTGAAGAGATTATTGCGCCAGGTTCTTTCAACGTTAGGTTTAATGATTTAACACCAGAAGGAGCAGATAAAACGCTTGAAGGCGAGATGCAAGTAGGCATTTTTGATAGCGGTTCTGAGTTTGACACCGTGCGTTACGAGATGTACATCGTAGATCGTGCTTTGCAGCACAGCGATACTATTTCTACTCCCGTTATTGTAAGGCCGTAAGCGGTTTTAGAAAGCAACTTCTACTTGTAATCGGTACCTGAGAGAGTAATCAGCATTATCAAATTCGTCTATCAGCGTTACATCAGTCTGCACTTTCAGTTTGTGCCCAACTACGTACTTAGAAAGGCCAATTGTGTATTCATCTAACCCAGTAAAACTTTTGCTCCAATCTGGTACAACCCGCGTGTAACGTGCGGCCAATTCTATGTTGTGCTTGAATAGGTAGCCAGCTTGCGCGCTAACTCCCCAACCAGTTTGGTAAGTCTTACCTCCAACGGAAATCAGCGTACTATCTGTTGCACTTAACGACTGACCCGATTTTAACATAACCTGCTTAAAAGCTCCCTCAGCAAGTAGCGAGAAACCTTTGTACTTGAACATTACATCTCCTAAAACGGTGAGTAGGTTATTGGCCATGTAATCGCCAGCGGTGTCAATTAAGAAGGTACCTGTTTGCTTGTCGCGAGATGCGCCCTCGTTGTACGTAGCAGAAGCCGCTAACGAAAGCTTTGGCTTCTGCTCTCGCTTTAAATCCGCTTCAAAGTAATCTCCTTTGCTTTCGAATAATCCAAACGGAAGAATTTCCAGTTTACCGGTGTAGCTAAATCCGCCAATGTTATTGGAGATAATGTTTCTTCCTTCGCCTTTGGCGAAAGCAAAAATTGGCCTTAGAACTACCGATCCAACCTGAAATTGACCATGTAGGTGAACTCCTATATCTCGGTCAATATTGAAGATGCTGTTTACTTGGCTACGGTCAACTAATTGAAGCGCTTGTGAAGAAACTAAGCGTTGTCTGTTGCCAGGCATTTTTGTCTGACCAGCCCAAAGTGTTAGCGACTGTTTTCCTGACTTGCTTTTGTAAAATCTCCATTTTAAAACAGCATCCAAAATCACTTTTGTAGAGCCTCCAGCTTCTTTAAAATCTTTAGAAGATTTAAGGTCGTTGGAGCTTAAAGAAAGCTCAACCTTATACATCACATTTGGGCTGTATAGGAAGCCGCCAAACTTCAACCTCGCTCTGCGAATCATGAAATTGGCATCCCATTTTTCGCCACCAGCAGGATTGCCCATAGATTCAAAACGAGTTTGAAATCTGAACTCTGGTTTTAGTAGAAAAATCTGCTTTGTTTTTGCGGAATCTGCGTAAGCTTTAATCTGAATTCCCTTCTTGTAAAAGCTTACAAGTTTAGATTGTGCAAATGCACTTTGAACACCAATTGTTAATGCAATAGCAACGACTGCGTAACGTAGATTTTTCATCCCGCAAACATAGATGTGGGTTTGCTTGGGAATGTTAAGCCAATGTTACTCGATTGTTAATTACAAGGCACAAAAAAAGCTCAACCAATTGGCTGAGCTTTTTAGACTTTTCTATTGCTGTTTAGGTAGTAACATCATCTTCTAAATCAAGATGATCGCCTCGCAAAGCTTGAGAAATGTGAATTACGTTATCGGCAATTTTCTCGTAACCGCTAATCAAATCCATGTAGATAAGACCGGCATCTAAACTCACCTTGTCTTTCTCAATATTCTTGAAGTTTTTAGAGCGGAATTTATCTCGCTTTTTGTTGATTTTGGCTTCCACTTCAATTGCTGTGTCTAGTGTGATTTCATTAGGTGAAAGCTTCAAGTTGGCCATCATCAATTCCATACTCGTATCAACCAGAGATTTCATTTCTCTAAGTGCTTCGCGATGGCTTTCTTCGAACCAAATTTTCTTGTCAATCTTTCTCTCAATTGACTTAGACATTTGGTAATAAATATCTCCAATAGACTCCATGTGATTTACTACAGAAAGGTAAGACTGAACCTTACGTGACGACTCTGTAGAAAGTGGGTTTCTAGAAAGCTCCATTAAGAATTCTGCAACCTTCAGTTCAATCAAGTCGGTATGGTCTTCGTACTCTTTAATTTTTTCGAGAAGTTTCTTCTGCTTTTTGGCTTCGGTTTCTTCTATCAGGTCACTGATTTTCTGAACACCTTTGATGTTGAGTTTTCCAAACTTCTCAATTTCATTTTCTGCTTCAGCAAGAGAGATTTCTGGTGTTTGAACCAAACCTCTTCCAATAAATTCTAGCGTGAAATCTTCATCATCTCCTTTAGACTTGATGATTCGTTCAACCGTCTTAGCAATGAATGGAACTAAGCCAATTAGAAGTACAACATTTAGGATGTTGAAACTTGAGTGGAAGATTGACAATGCAATTGGAATGTGCTCTGGATTGTAAAGTGAATCGGCTGCAAACGGGTGCATATCCATGTATGTATTCATGTACCAACCAATTCCTTGCAGGAAGAATGGGAATGCAACAAACATCCAAATCACCCCAAAAATATTGAATACAAAGTGTGCTCCCGCTGCTCGTTTTGCGTGTACGTTTCCTACCAATGCGGCAAGGTTTGCTGTGATGGTAGTTCCGATATTTTCTCCAAGAACCATAGCTGCGGCTAGCTCAAACGGAATCCAGCCTTCGAAACACATAACAAGCGTAAGTGCCATGGCTGCACTCGATGATTGAACTACCAAGGTTAGGATGGTTCCAACCACGATAAAAATCAGGGTTGAGAAATAACCCATGTCGGCATAGTTCGATAGAAATTCAAGTATTTCTGGGTTCGATTTAAGGTCTGGAACTGCATGTTTCAACGCATCTAATCCCATAAAAAGAAGTGCGAATCCGATAAGTACTTGCGCCCAAGATTTAAAAATTGTTCGCGAAGAGAACATCATTGGAAAACCGAAGGCGATAATCGGTAATGCCAAGGCAGAAATCTTGACTTTAAACCCAAGAATTGAGATTAACCAAGCCGTAATTGTGGTTCCAATATTGGCGCCCATAATTACGCCAATTGACTCTACCAAACTCAGCAAACCAGCGTTTACAAAACTTACCACCATTACAGTAGAAGCAGAGGAAGATTGAACAAGAGCTGTTACCAAAAAGCCAGTAAAAACACCAAGAAATCTGTTGCTGGTCATGACACGAAGAATGTCGCGCATTTTCGACCCCGCAACCTTTTGAAGACCATCGCTCATTTCTTTCATCCCGTAGATGAAGAAACCGAGGGCTCCAATCAATTTCAACACTTCCATTAAACCAAATTCCATCTGCTAAATATTTTGGGCAAAACTAGGGATATGGCACCCCGCCATCGTTAACTAATTGTTAACTCTTTGAGAGATTTTGTACCCCTCGTTTATCGATCTGTCGAATAGATGTAACAAGGGTATAACCTTTTGAAACCTAAGCCGTATGCTGTCTTCTACGCGTGCGAATTATGAGTACCACAAACGCAACTGAATGAATTTGAAACTAAAAAATATTGCCACCAACTTAAGCCCCTTGACCAAGGGCTTGTTTTTGGTTGTGGCGATTCTCCTAGGCTTCGTGCAGCATGCCTTGCCACAAGCCATTACAGTTGATGAGGCAAACACAAACCAGCAGGTTAGAGATTACGTTGAGAATGTGCTTTTGGGTTCTTGTGTAACTGTTTCGAACATCACATACACTGGGCCAGCAAGTGCTTCTGGAACTTTTGACGGTACTGGAACTATCCTTGGTCTGGATGGAGGTATCATATTAACAACTGGAGAAGGAGACATTGCCGAAGGACCAGATGATGATAATAATGCTGGTAACGACCAAGGAAATGTGGGAGATGCGGATTTAACTACTCTTGCTGGCATTACAACTTACGATGCGGTAATTCTTGAATTTGATTTTGTTCCGCAAAACGCGGGTCTTAGTTTCAACTACATTTTTGGTTCTGAGGAATATCCAGAATGGGTAAACGCAGGATATAATGATGTATTCGGTTTCTTTATTTCTGGCCCAGGCATAACCGGCCCTTACTCATCGCCCGGTGCATTTCCAGGAGGTTCGCAAAACATTGCATTATTACCAGCTACAACCACCCCGGTTGCTATTGATAATGTAAACAACGGACAGAGCGGAACTGAGCCTGCTACAGGACCATGTACAAATTGCGCATTTTATGTAGATAACAGCAGTGGCCCAGCTCTGCAGTATGATGGTTATACAACCGTGTTAACCGCAGAAGCAACGGTTACTCCTTGCGAGACCTACCATATTAAGTTAGCGGTTGGAGATGCAGGTGACCATATATATGACTCGGGCGTTTTTCTTGAAGAAGGTAGTTTCTCTGCCGGAGGCGGGGTAACGGTAGATATTCAAACTTCAACCATCCCGCCAGGGATTTTTGAGGGTTGTAATGATGCGTGGTTCATTTTTAAAAGAGTTGATTTATCGGATACATCGGTGCCAATTACAGCCGACTTTACTATTTCGGGTACAGCAACTCCAACAGCAGATTACGCTGCTTTTCCTACAAGCATTACCATCCCGGCAGGAGAAGATTCTGTTTTTATCAACCTTGGTGTTGTACTAGATTTTATTCCTGAAGGACCAGAAACCATTATTGTAACAATGGATGATCCTCCATGTACCTGCCTTGCACCAGCAAGTGCTACGGTTACCATATTGGATAACGATATTCCGCTTGCAGTTTCTACCACAGGAACTACCACCATCTGTTTAGGACAATCAACGGGATTAACAGCAAGCCCAGCAGGTAGTCAAACACCTTACACCAGTGGTTGGGATAGTGGAGCGCCCGCTGGAGATAATGTAACCGTCTCTCCAACAACTACCACCACGTATACCTATACCGTAACAGATAACTGCGGAGGTCAAACGGTTAATTCTTCGGAAACGATAACCGTAATAAGACCAGATTTTACCGTTGATGATGATGAACAATGCTTTGATGGCAACAATTTTTCTTTCACCAACACAGGAGCCACAGGAGGCTCCGTTACGCATCTCTGGGATTTTGGAGATAGCAACACATCTACAGCAGAAAACCCAACACATACTTATGCTGCCGATGGTACTTACACGGTAACGCACAGTGTAATTTACGCTGCATCTAATTGTACAGCAGATGCTTCTGCAATTATTACGGTTTTTGAAGAGCCGGTTATCTCTCTAACCGTTGATCAGGATGTGATTTGTTCTGGTGGAACCGATGGCGCAATTAGCACCTCGGTTTTAGGTGGTACAGCTAACTATAACTACTTATGGACTCCAGGTGGAGCAACAACTTCGGGAATTTCTGGATTAGGTGTTGGCGGTTATTCTGTAACCGTTACAGATGCAAATGGTTGTACCGATAATGGTTCAGAAACCATCGTTCAAAACGACCCTGTTCCGCCAACCGCTGTTTGTCAAGACATCACCGTTCAGCTTGATGCAAGCGGAAACGCTACTATTTCTGCAACCGATATAGATAACGGAAGCTCAGACAACTGCGGAATTGCATCTATGGTTGTGTCAGTAAACGCATTTGATTGTAATGATATTGGCGGTAATGCCGTAACACTTACCGTAACAGATGTAAACGCAAACGTTTCTACATGTAATGCTACAGTAACGGT
>JBMYXX010000034.1:0-16992 GCA_049608805.1 Flavobacteriales bacterium
TTCATCACGAAGTGAAGCGGAAGAAAACCTCAAGCATTTGTTAGATGAGGATGAAGGAACGATTCAGTTTTTGCTAAAGAACATCTATCGAAAAAAGCAGGTAGACGGTTCTACTTGCTACGCATGGCGGTTTAACTTAGATGTTATTGCTGATGATATTGAAGAAATGGGACTGGCCGTTTCGGAAGGCTCTGATGTGGAAACGCTTTTCCTTCACGGAACGCAATCTAAGTACGTTTTGGAGGATGATAAAGCAGGGATTTTGGAGCTGTTCCCTAACGCCAGTTTCAAGTCATTAAACACGGGGCATTGGGTTCATGCCCAAGACCCAAAAGGATTCATTTCTGCGGTAAAAGGGTTCATTGATTGAAATCGGTTTTCAGACAAAAGATTGAGACCCTTCCTTCGTCAGGGTGACAAATGGAGGGAAATGAAAAAGGGACTCTTTTTTCAAAGAATCCCTTATCTCGGTTGTCTTCCAGACGAAGGAAGGAACTTGAGTATTTATACAAGCAAATATGGCTTAACGCGTCAAGCCACAGCGCTCTTTTAGTGAAGCACCACCTTAAGTGTAGTTCTTCCCTTTTCTCCCGTCAAAATCATATGGTAAAGACCAGCGTCAAGGTTTGAGAAATCAAAACTCTGCTTGGTTAATCCACTATTGAATTGGCCTGCTTGCGTTGAAACCTGACGACCAGAAACATCCATCATTTCTATGGTCAAATCCTGCGTTTCAATTAGGTTTAAGCTTAGCGTTACTTCTCCGTTTGACGGATTTGGTGACAAAGAAAAGTCTCCAGCCAGTTGCTCTTCAATTCCGCTAGGCGTTACGGTACACGGAACAGACTGCTCTCCGATATATGTCATGGTTGCAAAATCAATATAGCAAACCCAATTTACGCTATCTACAAACGGGTTTCTGTTGCCTTGCTCGCTATGGATAAAGTCGTTACGCGCCATTTCCCACTCATCTACAGGGTCTTGCCAGTGCCATTGTTTCAATACATCTTGATCTTGCCCGTATTGAACAATAAAATCAATTGGGTCTGGCAATTCCCACGTTCCACCGGTGCCATTCCACTTTGTGGCCATATAGAAGATTGCTCTAGCCGCGTCTCCTTTATGAGAATCACGAGGCTCGTAAACACGGTTTCCAGTATCGTCATCTCCATATTCAGCGGCTAAGAACGAGCTAGTTTGTGTTGCAACATTTCCTAACGGGCGGTTGCTTCTTACGGCATTAGCATTATCCTGATGAGCTGGAAAAAGGTTATGCATATCAGAATATTCATCACCATCTTGATCTGGAAATGTTGGCATCCAACTGTGTGGCCAAGAGTGCTCGCGGCTTAGCACATCGTAGAAAAATGCACCCTGATATATGTGCTGATAGCCAGAATAAACGCCAGTCACAACTTTTTGTCCGCCAGTTGTGTCTCGCGAAGCAAACTTGTTAATCATGATTGGTGCATAGTTGCTGTAGAAAATCTGATCGTAGTTTTGACCAATTCGCGTTTGCAAATCAGTTAGAAAAGTAGATGCTCCAGCATCGATTCCATTGTAGTAAGCCTCGATATGATTATCTGGCGTTGTAACCATTGCAGTTGCTGGCGCTGTGCTTGTAAGGTAATTTTCGTAGCCAGAAGGACCGTTAAATGAGTATGCTTCGAAATAATAGTCTGTTCCTGCAACCACGAAAGATGGGTTAAAATTGGCGGCCGGACCAACATGCACAACCTGTGTGCTAGGGTCGATGTAATCTCCTTTTACATACGTTTCGCCATCAACTGGTGGTGCTAAAGTTGCTGTTCCAATACCACGTGTTACAATGTAGTTTTCAGGAATGTCGTTAGCATCCTGCATGTGTATTTCGTAGCCATAAGAGTTAACCGCTTGTGAGGTTATTCCGTTTGGTTGATCAACTGGCTCGGTTGCGTAGTCTCCGCCTATAGCGTAAAGTGGAATCACAAACGTGGTTTCGTCTCCGTTGGCATCATCATTAAGAATAGACAGCACTCCGGTTCTTGTTCCGGGAGCCCCAGCTGTAAAGTTTAGTGTGAAGGTTAGGTTAGCATTTGCTTCAATTTCAGCCGGAAGGCTAATTCCTGAAATACTGAAATCTGAAGCGCTTTGGGAAATTTGAATGTCAGAAATATCCAAGCTATCTCCACCTGCTAGGTTTACGTTATCAATAGTAATTGTAACGCTGGTTTGGTTTCCTACAATTAGAGTTCCACCGTTTGGAATTTGCTCAGCGTTGCTGCTTACCCCAATTTCCTCTTCGTTGGTAAGTACCTGCGGAACGAGTGTAATCTCATCAAGCCCTACATTTCTTCCGCTCTGCTTTTCTGTAAAATACCATCTTACGTAGCGGCTAGTTGCCATTGGCACATCGGTAAACTCGGTGAACGTAGATGCAGCATCTAAATCGGCCTGAAGAAAAACGCGCAGGTCGGTCCAATCAGTTCCATTGGCACTTTCTTGTACGGTAAAAACATCGTTGGTTGCAGAGCTTTGTCCAACTAAATCGTAGGTAACACCTCCGCATACATCGCTAAAATGCACAACCACGTACTCATCATCTCCATCTAGCTTACAAGCAGCTCCCATTGAGCCATTTGTATAGCGCGTATTACCTGGGTTTTGTGCCAAGCTTTCTGTCCAACCTGTTGGTTGTGGGTCGTCAAAATTCCAGCCAGTTGGCAAGGTTGCTTGTCCGAAAGCGGTAGCAGAAACCAATCCGCCAAGCATTAGTGTAAGTAAGTTTTTCATGTTCATTTATTAGAATTTTACAGCAACTGTTGCCGTCCAACGTCTTCCTTGCCCCATAAACACTTGTGCCGATGTTGCGTCAAATGTTTGTGAGCCAGAAACCGCATTGTTTCGAGCGTCAGAAATGTATGTTTTGTTTAATACGTTAAGTACGCTGGCTCTAAGACTTACGTCCATTTTTTTGAGTTTGATGGTCCACCCTGCGTGAATGTCGAACAAATAGTAAGATGGTACTTTCCAAGAGTCTCGACCTCTATTTTCTCCCTGCAAGTCTAACGGGTTAAAATCTGAGAAGTAATTATCGAAATAAGTAATCTGTCCCTTGATATAAACGCCTTTAACCGGCTTAATTTTTATGCTTCCGGCTACTTGAAACTGTGCCGCATCTCCTACGTGAACTCCGTTAGCATCAACATCAACAGAGTCTACAGGGTTGTCATTTCCATCCTCATAATAGTAAGCCAATGCGCTTCCTTTCCAGCGCCAATCTCCAAAAGAGAAAAGTCCTTCAATATCAAAGTACCATGGTGTTTTATAAACTCCATCAACTTCAATTCCCTGATGAATAGAACCAATATTTGGAATATTGATTGTTGTGGGAGTTCCGCCAATTGCAACAGAGGTTTTAACCGGTCGAGTCTCCCAGGTTGTTCTATATAAATTAAGGTTAGCCGCCCACCTCGGATACTTCACAGAGTACCCTAACTCAAGTCCCCAAGCTAGCTCGGTTTTAACTCCATCAACTATGTTGAAACTAGTTCCAGCATAGACATCAGATATTGTTGGTGGACGAAGGAAAACACCACCATTCAAAAACACATTCATGTGGTCGGTAATGTTGTAGTTGACTCCCATTTTGGCGGTTCCGCCCTGAAAATGAAGCCAATCTGTTGTTGCTACTCGGGCCTCCTTGCTTTCGTGTGTATAGGTTTGTCCGTTACGAACAATAGTGTCGTTTACGCCCAACGCTTGTAAATAAGTGGTGTCTCCTAATACCAAATCGCGCTTTCTGTATTGGTCAGAACGTTTGTAAGAATTATTGGCGCCAGACACACTCACAAAACCAGATATCTTATCCTTCTTGTACTCTAACTGGGCAAAAACACCAGCTGTATAAACATTTGTATTTGCACGGTATCCAGCAACATCGCCCGGGCGTTTTACATTATCACTTGGGTCAAACAAATCTCCCTGCGCAGTAGTAGGGTTAATTACAGCGTAATCTCCTCCAAGAAGATCGTACGGAGTACTAAACCTTTCTACCCAAAACGAACGAAAATCTATACCCACAGCCAAGTCTAGATTCTTGTTGAACTTGTGGTTAATGGTGGTGAGTAGCCCGTACCAATAATGGTTGTTCATGTTAGCCAAAATGAAGTTTTTTGACTTGTACTGACTGGTGTCGTTTACCGCTGTGGTATCGTATGGCGGAACAAAAATGGTTCCTGTAATATTCTCTTGGTATAAGGCTGAAAGGTCGTATTGACCATTGGCATCAAACAAGCCTGTATTCCCTCGCAACTGTGTTCCTCCACCCTTACCAAAAGAGCCATAAACAATGTTTGAAACCGCCCATTTGTCTTTGGCCCAAAAATGCTTGAAGTTGAATATTGGTTTGTGGTAAAAGTTGGTTGCAACGTTCTGCTGCTCAGACATTGCGTTGTTGTCCGTTCGGTTTCGAACAACGCTACCCCACTGCTGGTTATAACGCGAACCGTAGTTTCCTGGTAATGGATGACTTGTAACAGAAACGTGGTTTAAATCTGCACCTACTTGCTGCGCGTAGTCTCTATCATAGAGAAAAATCTGTTGCATCCAACTGCGTTGACCTCTCTCTTGCGGAGCTCCCATTCCAGAAACACTTAATGTGTGGTTTCCTATTTGTTTTTGAAGTTTCACATAGTAGAAGAAGCGGCTTGCCCACGTGGCATCTACCCAGCCATTTTGTCTATCATAGGCAAATGCCGCTGTTACACCCCAACCGTTTTTCATTCTGCCAGAATTGTAGCTAATGCTGGTCTTAATCTTACCGTTGTTACCAACAGTAAGCGCTACTTCGCTAGCCCGTTTTGAAGTAATTCCTGAAGTAAGAATATTCATGCTTCCGCCAACGGCAGGTATCGAAAGCTTACTGGCCCCTAGTCCACGCTGAACCTGAATCCTTTGAGTAACTCCATCTAGCCCAAACCAATTGCTCCAATAGACCCAACCATTTTCCATGTCGTTCATTGGAACACCATCAATCTGAACAGAAATATTTCTCTGAGAAAAACCCCGAATAGTTACTCTGGCATCTCCAGCACCACCGCCCTGTTGGCTTGCGTAAACCCCAGGTGTAGAGTTTAACAACATCGGAATTGGTTGAGAAGAAAGCTCCTCTTTAATTTTAGCTGGTTCGATATTAGAAAAGGCAACAGGTGTTTCTCTATCAACCGCCATATCAGCCACAACCCTTACCTCATTAAGCGTTACTGTGTTGAGGTCAAAATTCAATTCTAATTGGCCACCATTGGCTTTTACCTGCTTAGTAATGGCTTCATAACCAATGTAAGTAATAGACAGAGTGTAGTCTCCATTAGCAAGGCTAATAGAAAAGTTACCGTCTAAATCCGTAACCACTCCCAGCCCTTCGCCATAAACTACGTTTGCAGATATAAGCGGCTCTGCGGAACTGGCGTCTTTTACAACACCATAAATCCGTGTTTTCTGAGCGTGTGCGGCAGTTACGGTAAGTAAAACCGCAAAAAGGGCGAGGAAAATGTTCTTCATGATCGGCTTATTTACCGAGCATTACTTTTCTGGATAGGATTGCTCCATTGTCCAAAGAAACACGCACAATGTAAATTCCAGTTCTTAAGTGGTCTAGAATTAGCTTGTGAGATTTAGTGTTTTTCTTGTCGAAAGAAACCTTATCAGCCTCTTGACCAAGAATATTAAACACCTGAATGGTTTTCAGGTTTTGAGATGCATTAATTGAAAGTTCTTTTTCTACCGCTGGGTTTGGGTACATGCTAAACTGAACCGCTTCTGCGTCTTCTACTCCTAAAGTTTGGCAGTCGCAAATGTGTGCGCCAAGCTCTGAAAAAGTGTTTTCCGGAAGGCTATCCCACTCAGCCTGTACCAAGAATGTTCCTGGGTTTGCAACAACTCCGCTAAGAACAGTTGGCTTTCTAATAAGTGTATGGTCATTAGACCACCATGTTCCATTCTCATCACTCCAAGCCGTTCCTGGATCTTCTCCAATTTTACCAAATAGGTCAACTAAAACAGTTCCGTCTCCTTTAAAAAGACCGAAAGCATCATCTCCATTAAAATAGAAAGGAGAGCTGGCCTGCACATAAACAGGATTTACAAACGTATCTGCCGCTGCTTCTAGTGCTGCGTCAATTGGCTCTTCATTTCCAGTTCCGGTTGGGTTACGCTTATCCAAAGCAACCACGTAAGTTCCGAATGCCGGAATAGTGCCATTTAACTGAACGAGCATTGGCGTACCAGAACCATCTCTAAAACGACCCATTTGGTAGCTAGATAAGCTAACAACGGCATCTGTTGGGTTATAAAGTTCAATGGCCTTGTTATTTCCTGAACCCTCAACATATTCTGAGATAAATATCTCTGAACAATCTTGAGCAATTGCTCCAAAAGAAGTGATAGCGGTAAATGATAGAAGTAATAGTCTTTTCATAGTGGTAGTAGTTGTAATTGTCGGGCAAATGTATGGTATCCTTTCAGCCTAAACAATCTTGTTAACGACAAGGGATAAGTTTTAACAATTAGTTCTCAAACCCTACCAGCACCAACCTTGTTGACAAGTAATTTATGAGGTGATTATTGGTTTGCAGACTGTTAATGACGAATTATCTTGCCACAAACCCCAAGAAAATGAAATTCCTGTCGCTCATCTTTACACTCAGTTTTGCGTGTTCAACCTCTTACTGCCAGAATTGGTTAAATGGTGGTGGTGGTGCAGGAAATGACGACGCTTTAGACATTACCAAAGACGGTCAGGCTGGTTTTATAATCTCTGGCTTTTTCTCCTATGGAGTAGATTTTAACGGAACCGCGTTTTCATCTGCAGGAGAAATAGACGGGTTTGTAGCTAAAACCGACTTAGAAGGCAATATCTCTTGGGCCAAACAATTTGGTGGAACAGGAAGCGATGCGGCCTACGCCAATGCTTTAGATGCCAGCGGCAACATATTCGTTGCTGGGTATTACACAGGTACGATGACGATAGATGGAACTGCTCTTTCTTCTAATAGTAACTCTCAAGATGTTTTTCTGGCTAAACTTGACCCTGCCGGAGATCTATTATGGATAAGGAATTTTGGAGGAGCCGACCATGATTTTGTTTACGATTTGGCAGTAGATCAAAACGGAAATGCGGTAATAACTGGTCAATTTAAAGGCACAATTACCGTAGGAACTAACGTTTACAACTCTATTATAGACCCAGAGGAAAATGAACCTTCTTATGATCTTTTCGTGGTTAAATATGATTCAAACGGAGCCGTGCTTTGGTCTAAGCATGGGCAAGCTATATACGAAGACAGAGGGACTGGATTAGCCATAAACAGCAATAACGAAATTGCGCTAATCGGACAGTTTTCGGACACTCTTACGCTATCTAATACATACAACAATCACGTTTACAATACTGGTTTTGTAATGATGATGGATGCCGATGGCGATGAGCTTTGGCTGAAAAGAATGAGCGCAAGTCTCTGCATTCCGCACGACATTGTTTTTCATCAAGACTCCTTGCTATACGTAACTGGCGATTTTACCGGACAGCTGGGCATATTCGCCACTCCTCCGGTTACTACAACCTCCAGTTTTTCCAAGAAAATATTCCTTGCTAAAATGAACACTCAAGGCAGTGTATTATGGCTAGAAAATGACGGCTCAGACTCTCAGTTTAGCTCAAGAGCCGTTGAGGTGGACGCATCGGGCAACGCCTACGTTTCAGGCTATTTTAAGTGCCGATTAGACGAATACTCGCAAGAATATGGCGATGGAGTGTTTTATTCTGCAGGGCATAGAGATGTATTTATTAGCAAATATTCGCATGAAGGCGTAAGACAATGGGAAAGACAATTTGGAGGACCTGGTGATGACCTTGCTTGGGATTTAATCATATCTACTGCAGACCAGCCAATAATTTCTGGTGCTTACTCCAAGTTTTTCCATGCGCCAGATGGAGGTCTTTTTAGCCAAACCGGTTGGTCCACAGAAGAACCATTATCTCCACCAAACAGCTACAACCTTAGTTATTGTGGCGATGGTAGTTATGGGGAATTCGCTACAATTGAAAGCTCTGGCCATCAAGATATTCTCCTTGCCCAACCCGTTGATTTATCTAGACAACCTTATGACTTTTTTCACCGAAATGCCGGCAATAATTGTCAACGAGATTTTCTGCAACCTTGCATTAACGGAGTTTGTCTAGATACCATTCAAAGTTGCAGCCTTGTCGATTTAGAACACGTTTCGGTTAGCGGCTCAAACGGCTACATCGGCCCTCAGTACAATTTTCTTTGGTCCACGGGAAGCACCGATCCAGCAATAAATAATGTTGAATCAGGCGATTACTGGCTTACGGTTAGCCGTGCAGACGGTTGCTACAGCTCTACCGACTCTGTAACCGTAATTGTACATCCAACGCCAACACAACCGCACATTTCTGATGATGTTGTTATCAACACCGAAAGCTTCAACCCAGATCAGATTTTCGTCTGCTACCAAGACACGCTTACACTCACTCTAGGGAATGTAGATACGGTGAACAATCTTTATGGTTGGGAAAGCAACTTCGGCCTAACCGGAACGCTAGATACAATTATAAATAGCACGGGAACATACACCGCTCATCACCGCAATGCGTATGGCTGCGAAAACGAAACCGAGATACTTGTTCTCATTGATGACTGGGCAAACGCAGACACATTAGACCCACACATTTTAGTGGGCACAGGGCCAAACAACTTATTAGATTCTGATACTTTGTTTGTCTGCGAAGGCGATTTAATACACTACCTAACCATAGACAGCTCGCATTACCAGACCAATGGGTTTTCAATGCCGTATTTTTCATCTAGCTGGAGTATTAGTTTCCCAACAATTTCAGAGTCCCTCACACATTTTGATTGGTACCCAGATGAGATGGACGACTTTGCTCCATGGATGATGGGACACAATTTTGAAGCAACCACAAGCACTCGGGTTATTTTAGATGTGGAGCTAACCGATCATTGCAATACGGACACATCTACCTACATTTTACACAGAGAGTTTTACTTAGATGTAAGCGGCTTTTCTACCAGCGAGTTTGGACCACACAGTATGTGCCCTGGCGATACGATTGAAATTGGTGTAAATGGTGGCGATTTCTTTGAATGGACAGGGCCAAACTACATTGGATCAGACACGCTAAACTCCCTTCAAGCCACTGGAGAAGGCACCTTTAACTGGACAGCTTCGACCCAAACTCCTAGCGGGAGCTTTTGCATTGAAACAGACACCTTTATTGTTAAAAACTTAGACGCCCCCACTATTACAATGATTCCCGCTCACGGAACCATTTGTCCCAATGATTCTGTGCTGATGACAGCGCCAGCAGGCTCAGATTATGTTTGGATAGGACCGAACAACGCAACAGTTGGCTCAACACAATCTATCTATGCCACAACACCAGGTTTTTACTTCTGCCAAATGAATAACCCAGATGGTTGCTTTCTTGTTTCCAACGAAGTTGAGGTAAATGGATTTAACTCTCCGTTTATTCAGGCGGAGCCTCAGCAAACTATTTGCGAAGGAGGCGTAGTTACGCTAACCGTTCTTGCCAACGAGAACTCCATATTAGACTGGCCATCTCCACTGGTTGATGGTGTCTTTGAGCAGGATGTTTATCAGGCGGGTTATTATGAAGTTTCCGTGAATTTTTGCGGGCTTTCTGACACCGTGAGTATTACTGTATTTGATGTTTCTCCAGAAGTTGAACTTAACATTGCGGGTTTCGACACCATTTGTGCTGGTCAAACGTTAAACATTGAAGGACCACAAGGCTACTATTCTTACGAATGGAGCACTGGCTCGCAAGACACAGATATTGAGGTAACCGAGGCAGGAGAGTACTTTTTAAGTGCAGAAAATTTTGAGGGATGCATTGGTCATTCGGACACACTTTATGTTGAGATTTTGCCAGCACCAGAACCACCTCTATTATCAGACACAACGGTGTGTCATTTAGGCTCCGCGGTTTCCGAGGTTCTTGGTTCGCAAGACCCTGTTCATTGGTTTAACTCCACTTTAGATTCACTTGGATTTTTCCCTCAGTTACAAACCGATTCTGTTGCATCCTTAACCGAGTTTTATGGTGCACATTTTAACGGTGAATGTTTCAGTTTACTAGACACTGCATCTATTCAAGTTTACGCTGGTTCGCAACCGCCCGTAATTTCAGGAACCATCGTTTTATGCCAAAACGATTCCCTCGTGCTAACCACAAGCGGACCATCTTTAGTAACAAACGCGTGGCTTTTACCAGACTTAACAACGGTTATAGGCGACTCAATAAACATCGCCAACCCAGATTCTGGTGTTTATACATTAATAGCGCAGCACCAATATTGCGCAACAGACAGTACCGAAGAAACCGTAACCATTATTGAAGGTGGCAACTACCCCATTGAATTTCTGAACGGAGACTCCTTGAATTGTTTAGGCGACACCGTTTTATTAGGCTTTTCTAACGTGTTTAGTTCCATAGAATGGGGGCCAAACGAGGCGACCACAGATTCAATAATGGTTCTTGAAAATTCCGAAACATGGGCTACAATTGTAGATTCCAGCGGTTGCATAATTCAAACCGACACCATACCCGTTGCGTTTAACATTCCGCCAGCGGCAGTCTCACTTAATAGCGACACGGTTTGTCTAGGCGAAAGCACCGAGATAAGCATCAACACTTCAGATATTCTTAACCTGAGTGATGGAATCGATACCACCGAATTTGTCAATCCTTTTGAGACCGAGCTTCTCTTTACAGATACTGTTTACAGCTTTCTTTTGAGTGATTCTATCGGATGTTTTTCGGAACCGATAGCGTGGAATATTGAGGTTATTCAAACTCCCGGCACGTTAGAAATTTCTGGAGATTCTTTGCTTTGCGAAGGCGATGAACTAGTGCTCACAGCATCTCCTGCTGATAATGGACTCATCACTTTTCTTGACCTTTCTTCAGACACGTTGGGAATAGCCAACTCCGGAGGCCAACTCACATTATCTGCCGTGGGTATTGGCGACATTTACCAAAGCGTTCTAGCCCAGCTGTATATGGACGGTTGTACTATTCAATCAACCGCTCTAGAAGTTGAAGTTCTGCCAATACCTGCTCAACCCGAGTTAATTCAAATTGGAAACGGTTGTCCCAACGATACAGTTCTGATTTATGCCGCAGATTCAGCTGGATTAGCGCATTACTGGGCTGGGCCGAACAACTTTTCCTCTAACAATCAGGTGATTTCGTTTGAGCCTATTGAACATGATCAGCAAGGGACTTACACGCTTTTCGTTCAGCAGAGTATTTGCCAATCAGAAACCGCCTCCATCAATATTCAAATTGCTCCAGAGCCCGAAGTTTCGTTGCCAGCAGATACTGTAATCTGTCTCGGTGATATAATCGACCTGAACACCAATGAATTTTTCGATGAGGTTGTGTGGTCAACTGGCGAAGTTTCGGAGGTAATATCGGTCGAAGACTCTGGTTACTATTGGGTTCTTGTACATAACGAATTTGACTGCCAAGACAGCGACTCTATTCTTGTAGAAACTACCGTTTGCGATGTTGCCGTAGGAAATGCTTTCACTCCAAACAATGATGGAATAAACGACCTTTTCAAACTTAATTCTGAGGGTTTGCAGGAGATTGAGGTTAAAATTTTCAACCGGTTTGGCAGGTTGATTTATCGTTGGGAAACACTTGATGGCGCTTGGGACGGTACAATCCAAAACAACAGTTTTGACGCGCAGGAAGGCACCTACTTTTTTGTAGGCAATTACCTAGACATATCTGGCGAGGCTGGAACCAAAAAGGGCTACATCCAATTGACGAGGTAGTCGGTTCTCCACATTCCGCTGGTGATTTCTTTGTGCGTTGCCGCCACTCGGCAGATGGCTTAATCCATAATATCGCCTAACCATTTGCGTTTAAACATGTCGAATCTGAAAAAAGAAAACGGGATGAAAAAGCTAGTAATAGGATTGGTAACCGTGGCAATTTGCACCTCGGTTTATGCACAGGATAAAAAAGTCAAGTTCTCTAACATCACCGAAGTTACTTTCGGATTTCAGGTTGGAAAAACAACCCAAATTCAAAGTGTTGATGGTGGTGGAGATAACGAAGTTGAGGTTGCGGGATATAAATTTCCAGCCCCTAGAGTCAGTTCTTCTTTCGGGGCTCTTTTTGGTGATTTATTTTTTCTCGGGCCGGGTTTAGCGTACACATTTCAGCCATCAGACAACAACGGAACTGCGCTTGACCCCAACGCCAATCAGCACAAACTTTCGGCTTTTGGCCATGCAAGAATTCATTTTGCAAAAGGCAGGTTTAGGCCTTATGCCGAGTTAAAAGGTGGCTACACACACATTTTCACAGAAGAAGTTTCGACCATTTATTCTGAGGAAGTTTACACTTGGGATGGCGCTTTTGCGGAACCCGCTATTGGCTTCGGGTTTAAACTAGGCGGTCACGGTCAGGTTAATGCATCGCTCGGATATCAATTCCTAAATGTTTGGAATAGATCGGATGGATTTACAAGCACTTCAGCATTTGGCCCCGAACTAAAAGACGCCTATCACCGACTGCTTCTTTCCTTCGGGTTTAGCTTCTATTAGTCGATGTTCTTTTGTCTGTAGAGCTTTTTGCTATCTAAATCGTAGCACAGGAGCGAGCTGTATTCTACGCCCAAGTGAGCATGAGAACAGCCATTATCCAAACAAATTGACTTCGCGTTTTCGCCAATTGAACTCTGAATTTTAAACAGCTTAGTTGGCGTGTGTCCAAACACAACTTTACGTCCGTTGAGCTTTTTATCGATAGAGAAATTCCTCATCCAGGCCATAGAATGGGAATCTGAAAACGGCTTCTTCTTAGATAAATTGAAACCCGCGTGAACCAAATAATAATCGCCTAAATCGTAGTAATACGGCAATCCGCGTATAAACCGAAAAAACCGACCTCGGACATTTCCCTTCTTATTCAGCAGGTTTGTCGAATTTCTTGGCGCTAAAAGATTCCTTAAATCATCAGGGCTTTTCTCTGCCAAATGAAGCAAGTTTTCCTCGTGATTTCCCATCAATGGAAAAACCTGAAAACCATCCTTCTCTAATTGTAGCACGGTATCTAAAACCTTCTTGCTCCTAGGTCCACGATTAATAAAATCGCCAAGTAAAAACAGTTGGTCATCTCGCGTAAGCGATACTTTTTTAAGCAGTTTGCAGAAGGTTTTCCCGCAACCATGTATATCGGTAATAACCAGCCTTCTACCTCCATCGGTAGGCTTTTTAACCTTTACGCCCAACGCTTTTGCCGATGTCATTAAAAACCAATTTTCATGCTGATTTTAAAAGCAAGGTTATCAATTTGGTTAGAAAACGCGTACGGTCCGTAGCGGTAGAAAACACCAGCACCAAGCCCAATAAGGTTGACCTTAATTAGGTCGTTGATTACAAGCCCAGTTTCGTAGTAACCCATGCTCATATCTTGGGTTTTTAAACCTGTATGCCTTTCGGGGTTAGAGAGCCATCCAATACCAAAACTATTCACCCAATTAAACTCAGGTTTAATCCATTTGATTCCCGTTTTGACCGAACCAAAATTGTGGCGTTGATGCACCGCAATAAAAAGCTCGTTCAAGAACTCATTCGGACGAATGGTTTCAAACGAGTTTGGCGAATAAACCGAGACATCATCATAATTGGCTTTTGGCGTGTACATTTTGAGATATGGACTTGCGTCAGAAACCCACCCCGCATCAAGTTGCCAAAACTCCATTCCTAATTTTCGAATACGGAACTTGCCTTGAAGCTTCAAATCAACTTTCCAGTAATCGTAGTCTGAGCCCAAAATTCCTTGAAAACCTTTGGTAGCTGTTGCCCATAAAACAACTGCGCCTTTGTTCTGAATAATTTCTCTAGCGCCCAGTCTCATTTTCTTCTCAAAAGGCGCAAAACGAAACCCAACTCTGGCTTCTGCATATTGTGCCTTAGCTAAACTATCCGTGGTGTTTTCTGGGTTGTACCGATAGCCGTGTTCACTTTCCGCATCCTGATGTCTGAACTCGGCCTCAAAATGCCAGCCGCGCAGCGGGTTTATTCGAACACCCGCATTCCAACCATCGATTAAATCCATCCGTTGAATAACCAAATCGCTGAACATTTCTCCCAACGATTGATTGTCTGCCACTAGAAACTCCTGAGCGCCAATTTCCCTCACATCATGGTAATACATTCCTCTTAGCTGGAGGCCAAGATTCTTATGCAGTGTAAATGCCGCATCGCCACCATATTTCACTTCTTTATCCTTGAAACCGTAAGCAACGTAAGCACCAAAACTTGCCCATTTAATAAGGTCCGGGGCCGTGTGTAAACCTGCACCTAAACGGAATCCCTCGTACTCGTTGTAATCAATAATTTTATCCAAATCCAACTCAACAGGGCCAAGCGGAAAACGACCAGTTCCGAACGCGATGAGAAGCTTTATCCGCTGTTCAAACTTTAATTCCTTCCCAATACTATCAATCACTTGGTAGGTTCGTAATTCCTTGCTAGAAAGAGGTGTTTCTCTATTCTCGTTCCAAAAGGCAGAATCCTTTTTGTGTGCTTTAGAGTCCAATTCAAGTGTGTTTGAACTGATATCGATGAGTCGAACTTTTTCATCCAAATTCACCTCCTTATTATAGGTTCTGCCAATACCCTGAATGTTGAATCCGCCCAAGTTTAGACCCAACATTTTAAAGTCGGTATTTAGCTGCGTGGGAAACCACGTTTCGCCATTCAGCTTCTCGTATTTATGCTGAATTTGAATCTCCACGCCTTGTCCGTCAACCACCTTTGCGGTAGCATTTCTCAAAGCATAATCGCTCATATTTATATGAAGCTGGCCCTTTAACGCATCGAACGTTTTGCCCTTTTTAGGCTGATAACTAATGATGATTACCGTGTCTTGCTCAATGCGTAGCGTATCCTCAATATTGAAGAAATACTGGTTCCAGCTATTCGGACTAATTGGCCCTAAAAAACCCTGTTGCCCAAGTGTGAAATAGTCCTTGTAAAATGAGAACGACTGCATCTGACTGGCCAGCATGGCAAACTGCGGATTTTTCATTCCCGAAAAGCGCGTAGCCTGAACGTTATCGGTGTACTTTCCGTTGCGGAACTTCCGTTCATACACGTTCTCAGACATCATTATATGCTGTTTTTCTAACAGCTTTTGAATAGCCACAACCATCGTGTCTTCCGCAGCGCGTTTGTTGGTTATAGCGGTATCTTCATCTAGCGTGAAAATGGTTTTTTCGTATGCTGTGTAAGTGAAAAACGGCAGATTTCCGGGGTCGTTCCTTTTCCTGTTTTTAACTGCATTTTTAATGATGCGTTCAGCTGGGTTTTCGCCCGGAAAAACGGTTACCTCTCCTAACTCATTTGTAGATGGCATAAGGAATAACCGAACGGTATCTGCTCCAGAATTGAAAGCGAAAGTCTTGGTTTCGTAACCGATGTATTTCACTTTCAGTTGCTCAACCGAAAAGGAACTTTCAACTTCAAAAAATCCGTTCAAATCGGTTGTTGTGCCAAATGGACCATCGTTCAAAACCACGTGAGAAAAAACCAACGGCTCGTTACTAGATTCATCAAAAACAAACCCACGAACCACGTTTTGGGAAAACCCATTGGCAATAGAAACTGCAAACAATAAGAAGACGAGGAATTTCCGCATTAGCACAAAGGAATGCATTGTGTTTGATGTAGCTTTAGCCTGATGGAAAAACAACAGTCGTACTTTATAGTTCGGCACGGAAGCGCAAGAACTTCATTTGAGTTAAGAGAGTCCGAAATCCCAGCACAAAAGGATGGCCACATTCGTGTTGAAACAGAAGGATTCGGAATCAACTTTGCCGACATTATGGCCCGAAAAGGCCTGTATCAAGACGCGCCTCCAACGCCTTGCGTTGTGGGTTACGAATCGGTTGGAAGAACCATGGACGAGTCTGTAATTGACGGAGAAAAAATTCCAGCAGGAACACGAGTTGTTGCCTTTTCACGCTTTGGCGGATATTCAACTCATGTTTTGGCAGATGAAAGAGCTGTTCAGCCAATCCCTGAGGATATGCCGCTTGGCGAAGCTTTGGCTTTAGCTGTTCAGTATTGTACGGCTTATCATTGTGCCGAGGAGCGCGTTTCTGTTTTTCCAGAAGACCATGTTTTAGTTCAAGCTGCCGCTGGAGGAGTAGGAACTGCGTTGGTTCAATTGCTAAAACGTAAGGGTTGCACGATTTACGGAACTGCAGGTTCTGATGAAAAATTATCCTACATAAAAGCGCAAGGCGTTCATCATCCAATCAATTACCGCACGCAAGATTTTGCTAAAGTGATAAAGGACAAATTGGGTGCTCGGGGATTGGATATTGTCTTTGATTCTCTCGGTGGAAAATCATACTCAAAAGGTTTTAACAGCCTTGGAAAAGGCGGCCGAATTATTGGCTACGGGGCTGCCGAGCAAGTTGCGGGTGGATTAGCAGCCATCAACCAACTAAGGCTTGCTGCAAACTTTGGGTTATTCAGCCCAATTCAACTTTTGATGAATTCTAGAGCAATGATTGGTGTAAACATGCTTCATGTTGCAGACGACCGACCCGAAGTACTCGCCAGAACCATGAAAGCCGTGGTTGATTTATGGAAAGCGGGAGAAATTAAGCCCGTTGTTGGAGGAGAGTTTAAAGCCGAAAACCTAGCCGAGGCACATGAGTTTGTGGAAGGCCGAAAGTCTATGGGCAAGGTGGCTGTAAAATGGTAGCCTAGTAGAATCAAGCATGTTGTTTGCCGAGTAGCTCAAACGTTACACGTAGTTTTTGTGCATAACTCTTAATATTAACAGTACAATTGTTAATATCCTGATAAAAACACCGCTCAAGCAAGCGGTATCTTTGCGTAATAAATTTTCTC
>JBMYXX010000035.1:0-16985 GCA_049608805.1 Flavobacteriales bacterium
TCCAACTCTTGGAACAAACCTTGTTTGATTTCTAAATCTTCGATGATGGCTTCGATGACCAAGCCGCAATGCTTTAAATCGTCAATGCTTCCTGTGTAAGTAATGCGTTTGGCACAGGCTTTTGCTTCATCCAAAGTCATCCTACTTTTTTCAACCAATCGATTGAAAATCTTTTGATGACCCTTTGCTGCTCTTTCTAGCGCATCAGGAAAACTATCGTTCAGATAAACCTTACAACCAGCTTGTGCTGCTACCTGAGCAATTCCAGCGCCCATTGAGCCTGCTCCTATTACTCCAACAATCATTTCGCTCATTACAAATTTCTTATTTCACTAGACCTACTAGGTTTTCAAAACCTATTAGGTCGTGTTTGTTACTCTCCTTTAAAGACAGGCTTTCTCTTCTCTAAAAATGCATTGATTCCCTCAGCGTTATCAGCTGTTCTACCTGCTTCTCCTTGAAGATCTCGCTCAACTGCCAGCTGTTCATTCATGGTATTTCGAAGCGAATAATTCAATGCTTTTTTCGTGAGGCCAATTCCTCGCGTTGGCATCTTGGCCATTCGCTTAGCCAAAGTCATTGCTCCTTCCATCAGCTCTCCATCAGGGAAAATCTTGTAAACCAGGCCTAGCTCTTTCGCCTCATCGGCAAGCATTTTCTCGCCTAGCATGGTCATGATTGCTGCTTTGTGGATGCCGACCAAACGCGGCAGAAAATACGTTCCGCCAGTATCTGGCACCAAGCCAATATTGATAAACGACTGAATGAATTTGGCGCTTTCAGTTGCCACAATAATGTCGCAACAAAACGCTAAGTTGGCTCCTGCCCCAGCGGCAACGCCATTTACAGCCGCGATTACTGGCTTCTCAATCGCTCTAATCTTTCGAACAATCGGATTGTACTTAGACTCTACATGATCTTCAATTTCACCAAAATCTGCCGATACAGCCTCTGCTAAATCTTGCCCAGCACAAAAACCTCTTCCTGCACCGGTAATAAGCACGCAACGGACAGTTTTATCTTCCATGCATTTATCAAGCGTAGCCTGCAGATTAGCAGCTAAAGAATCGTCAAAACTGTTGAGTTTGTCGGGGCGATTGAGTGTGATTACCGCCACACCTTCATCTATTTTAAAATCGAGGTTATCGAAAGTCATTTTTAGAAATTTTGAGAATGCTAAAGTAAAAGAAGTGATGGTCGGAATTTACTATCTGACTAAGTGCTTTTGAAATATTAATTTTCAGGAAATTCTAAAAATTATCTGATGAAATATTTGTTTTCGCTTGGTTTGGTTCTTCTTCTTTCAAATCCATTTGAATCAAGCGCACAAGATGCGCTGTATTCAAACGCTGACTTCAAGAAAATCCTTGAATCTTACAAAGAAATTATTGTCATAACAGAGGGGTTTGACTACAAATACGCAGGAAACTGGCTTACGAGCCTAGAAATAAAAGGCAACCATGCTTTAACCTTTACAAGAGGAAAAGTGACGCATTCTTTCGATTTATCTAAAGTGGTATTTGTGCAAGAAGAAGGTAATTACGTGAAGCTGTGGTTTAAGCACTAAAGACTCAAATACATTTGAAATAATCGAACGGCTCTTTGCAGTCGTTGCATTGATACAATGCTTTACAAGGTGTTGAGCCAAATTGGCTCAACATTTTTGTTTCAGGTGATTTGCAATTAGGGCAAGTCACTTGCTTTGGATGTCCGAGTAAGGCGCTTTTGTCTGAAGTGGATTGTTCTGGAGGTGCAATTCCATAATCCTGCAATGCTTTGCGGCCTTTCTCGGTAATCCAGTCTGTTGTCCAAGCTGGCGAAAGAACCGTTTCAATTTTGATGGATTTATAACCAGCAAGCTTCAATCTCATCTCAATATCCTCTTCCATCACGCTCATAGCAGGACAACCAGAATATGTTGGCGTTATGGTAACAATCGGATTTCCGTTCTCTAAGACTGCGTTTCGCACAACGCCCAAATCAACTAGACTAATTACAGGTATCTCTGGGTCTTTGACCTCATCGAGAATGCTCCAGAGATTCTGTTCACTCATAAGTAGTTACCACTCAGCGCCAGGATACGCCCGTTGCATGTATTGTAATTCGGTTAGAATATGACCAAGATGCTCTGTATGCTGCCCTTTCTTGCTACCACTTTGCATCCAACCGTCTTCTGGGTTTTCAAGCGTAGCTTCAGTCAAAACCGATTTTACTTTTTCTCTCCAAACGGGATAAATTGCAGTTAAATCGGGACCAATTCCAGCTTTAATAATTAACTCGTCTGATTCATCTTGTGCGAACATATCAGCAGTAAAACTCCACAACTCGTTAAACGATTGTTGAATTTTATTGTGGCTTTCTTCTGTACCATCTCCCAATCGGAGAACCCATTCTGTACTTCTTCTAAGGTGATATCTAATCTCTTTTACAGACTTGGCGGCAATGGCAGCAATCGTTTCGTCTGTTGACCTTTCCAATTCAGAAAACAACAAATAATTAAACTGGTCGAAAAGGAACTGACGTGCAATTGTATCGCCATAATGGCCATTTGCGGTTTCAGTAATTAAGGCGTTAATGAATTCTCGTTCCTTGCGGAGATATGCCAAATCGTCTTCGGTTCTACCGTTCCCTTCAACCTCACCCGCGTAGGTATAAAACGAACGTGCATGTCCGAGTAAGTCTAGAGCCGTGTTGATGATGGCAATGTCTTCCTCCAACTCTGGTCCATGACCGCACCACTCGCTCAGTCTGTGACCAAGAATAGCCGAATTATCTCCTAATCGAAGTACGTATTTGAATAAAGCGTCTTTCTCTTCCATGGCTTACATGTGCCCTATTTCGTCAGGAATATCATAAAATGTTGGATGCCGATAAATCTTGTCCTCGTTAGGGTCAAACATAGCGTCAGAATCCGTTTCCTGAGTGCTATGTATGTGCTTGCTTTCTACCACCCAAATGCTCACGCCTTCCGCTCTTCGCGTGTAAACATCTCTCGCATTGCTAATGGCCATTTCTGCATCTGGAGCATGTAAACTGCCTGAATGCTTGTGGCTTAATCCTGCTTTACTTCTTACGAATACCTCCCAAAGAGGCCAATCTTTTCTTTCCATTTTTTTCAGATTTCAGACATCAGATTTCGGACATCAGAAGAGAATCAATCTCTCAAATCTGACATCTTAATTCTGACCTCTAACTTATGCTGCGTCTTTATCTTTTCTTGCTGCTTTCTTTTTCGCGTACGCATTTGCTGCTTCGCGAACCCATGCCCCATTTTCGTGGGCATTTCTGCGTGCAGCCATGCGTTCCTTGGTGCAGGGTCCATTTCCTTTGATTACACTTTTGAACTCAGTCCAATCAATTGCTCCCCAATCGTATTGCCCTTTTTCCTCATTCCATTTTAAGTCTGGGTCAGGAATAGTCAAGCCAAGAAATTCTGCTTGAGGAACAGTTTGGTCGATGAACTTCTGGCGTAAATCATCGTTGCTGATTCGCTTGATTTTCCACTTCATGCTCTGTGCGCTATTTGCAGATTCAGAATCATGTGGGCCAAACATCATTAAACTTGGCCACCAAAAGCGGTCTAAAGAATCTTGAGCCATTTGCTTTTGCTCCTCGGTTCCTTTGCAGAGCGTATGCATTATTTCGAAACCTTGTCGCTGATGAAAACTTTCCTCCTTACAAATACGAATCATTCCGCGTGAATAAGGACCATAACTAGTTTTCTGAAGCATCACTTGGTTCACAATTGCTGCTCCATCAACCAACCAACCAACCGCGCCAATATCTGACCATGATTGTGCTGGATAATTGAATATGCTAGAATATTTGGCCTTGCCCGAAAGCAAATCCTGAACCATCGATTCTCTATCTGTTCCCATGGTTTCGGCTGCGCTGTAGAGGTACAATCCGTGGCCAGCTTCATCCTGGATTTTAGCCAATAAAGCCACTTTCCTTCGCATACTCGGAGCACGCGTAATCCAATTTCCTTCAGGCAACATTCCAACTACTTCGGAATGCGCATGTTGCGAAATCTGACGAATGAGTGTCTTTCGATATGCGTCTGGCATCCAATCCTTCGGCTCAATCTTTACTTCGTTTTCGATTTTCTTATCGAATATGGCTTGTAAATCTTTTTCCTCTGACATCTTTCAAATTTGATAAGCGAAAATAAGGCATTAATAAGCGAAGCTTGCTGATGAGAATCAGCAACTTCTTAACTGAAACCACCTAAATCAATAATAGTTGAGTGGTACTGGTTTTATCACTTCAATGCCTGGATACTCCTTTTTAATCGTCTCAATGAGTTTACCTAACCCCTTCTCATTAATCGGTTTAACAGGCTTTTCTTTAGAACGAAAGAAGTTTTCCCAATGCAAAAGGAAAATCCGCTTGGGTTTAGTTAAATCGATAATTGGCTTTGGCGCATCTTCAAATTCACTCAAAAGCGCACCACTAATAAAAAGATCATCCACCGCTTTTTCTTCTAGAAGCGCTTCTGGAAACAACCCAAAAGGTTTGCGCGCCATTGAACTAGAGAAGTAAACACGGTAATCTATTTCACCCTCTTCTAACCAATCTACCAAGTAAGCCACGGTTTTACCTTCTTGCCAATCTCTCATAAGAACGGGTTCCGAGACAACATCTTGGGTATAACGTTTATTCATAAGGTTGATTCCCGCAAAATGCGGAGGATGTAAACTCCTAAACGCCATGGTTCTCATCGTGCTATCGGCATTATAATGCCACAAACCTTCAGATTCGGCATTACCGAGACTGTCGTTTACAGCAACAACAGGTTGCTTAAGTTGATAGTAAGATAAGATGTGTTTAGCGGTTTGATTTCCGATTAACGGAGTTGTCTCAGGAATGTATTTGCACAAATACGGAAGGTCCAACAAATGGTCATAG
This sequence comes from Flavobacteriales bacterium, assembly GCA_049608805.1. Lineage (GTDB taxonomy): Bacteria > Bacteroidota > Bacteroidia > UBA10329 > UBA10329 > UBA10329. The sequence goes on from JBMYXX010000035.1 coordinate 4,909, forward strand.
TGCGAATGACCCGAAACGACCATTTTCACCTTCCTAAAAGTTGCTGGATTAATGTATTTCTCAACGTAATCAACATCAGTTTCAACCTTTCCAAACATGGCTTGCGCGAGTGTTGGATTACTTATAAATGGGTCAGTTAGCAAAACGTTTCCACCTCGATAAATAGTTAAACATGCCGTACCATAATAGCGTATCTCGGTACCTTCCGTTGGAGGTCTTTCAATCATTTCAATCTGCGAAAAACCATCTACGGCAAAGCAGCTTAAAGTAATTGCAAGAATGGTTTTGGTTATGCTTCTGATGAACGTCATTAATTGTTTGGAAAGGAAAGGCCTTATTTTCGCCACAAATATCGCACATGGCTACATTCCATCCATTAGAAGTTGTTGACATTAAAAGAGAAACTGTTGAAGCTGTTTCCATCAAACTTCGTATTCCTGAAGAGCTGAAAGAAGAATTTTCTTTTATCCCTGGCCAATATGTAATGTTTAAACATACAGTTAATGGTGAAGAGTTAAAGCGCTCTTATTCCATTAGTTCTTCTCCGCAGGAAGGCGAATTACGCGTAGGTGTTAAGGAAGTTCCGGATGGCCGTTTCTCAACATTTGCTAATCGCGAGTTAAAAGTTGGAGATGTAGTTGAAACTTTAGCTCCTAGAGGCCGATTTGTAATTAAGACAAGTGCAGATAACGCTAAACACTACGTAAGTTTTTGTGCTGGAAGTGGTGTTACTCCCATCATCAGCATGATGAAACATGTTTTAGAAACCGAACCAAAAAGCAAATTCACCTGCTTCTACGGAAACCGATATGCTTCAACCATCATTTATTTGGATGAAATAAACGCGTTGAAGAATAGATTTCCCGACCGTTTAGAGATTCACTACGTGATGAGTAAGGAAGAAATGGGTTCAGATTTCTTTCGTGGTAGAATTGATGAGGATAAAATCAGAAAGTACAGCGAAGTGCTTTTCGACCCATTGCAAGTAGATGCATTCTACATGTGCGGACCAGAACAGATTATACACGCGGCTAAAAAGGTGTTGCAAGAAAAAGGAGTTGACGAAGACAAGTTGTTCTTCGAACTTTTCGGAACACCAAACCCAACGGCTGGTTTTGCAAAACAAACTTCTACTGCAGATGTAAAGTCTGTTAAGAGTCAGATTACCGTAGTTATGGATGGTGATGAGTTCAATTTTGAAATGGAACCCGGAGGAAAAACGGTACTAGATGCCGCAGACGATGCTGGCCTTGACGTTCCTTTCTCTTGCAAAGGTGGAGTTTGCTGTACTTGCCTTGCTCGTGTAAAAGAAGGCGAGGTTGACATGGAACTCAACTATTCTCTCACCGATAAAGAAGTTGAATCTGGTTTAATCCTTACGTGCCAAGCGCATCCTAAAACACCAACTGTAAAAGTTGATTTTGACGATATTTGGTAAGCACTAACCACTTTAAAAAACAAAGGCCCGAGCAAGTTGCTCGGGCCTTTTCATTTAAGATATTATCTCTTAATGAATGTTCAGTTTTTTAGACACTCTACCTTCTTTAGTGTTCAGCTCCAACAAGTACACACCTGAAGTAACATCAAGGTTAAGCTGCTTTTTAAAGCTAGCTCCTATACTTACAGCCTCAGTATAAACTACTCTCCCGGCAACATCTAAAACATTAATGGTTGCTTCGGTTTCAACACCATCAAGACTTAGCGTTACGCTTCCGTTAGATGGATTAGGGTAAACGTTTAAACTCTCCGCAGACAATTCGTTAATACCGGTTACCATAGAAGCAGTTACTCCATCACAATGCTGGTCAGAGCTACAATCATTAGTTACCGTTAAGCAAACATTATAGGTACCTGCAGATGCAAAAGTGTGTGTAGGGTTTTGCTGGTCAGAAGTGTTTCCATCATCAAAATACCAAGAATAAGAAAGAGTACCAGAACCATCAGCGCTACCACCAAAAGTGTACGTCATTGAGCTTCCGCTACCGGGAACAGAAAAATCTACGTTTGAGACTAGGTCTCCAGTTGACATTGAAGCGGCATCAAAACAGGTTGTTCTCCATCCGTACATGGTATCTGTTAATGTTACAGTCCACGGTGCAACTCCTGTATAAGAATGAGCACCGTCAATCGTGTTTCCAAGGGCAGATCCATCACCGTAATCCCAAGAATACGACAACTCCTCTTGCCCTACAAAGGCTGCGACATTATACATTCTATTACCCAAAAGAATTGATGATCCATTTGTCCAAGCTCCAGTGCCATCGTCTCCAATACAATCTGTTGCCTGGGTAAAACTGGCCGTAATGTCATAAGTCACAAACGGTGCAACCAAGAAATCTGCATCAAAAACTGGTCCTCCAACATTAATCTCGTACCCATGTAGCCAGTTTGCACCAATTTGTCCAGAACCTAACCATTCACCAGCTCCGTCTCCGTCATCATAACTAGAATTAACAACATTCATAGCTGTTGCCGAAGCATTTCGCAGCACAATGCAATATGGCTGACTAACAGTAACGGGCGCGAAATTTCCGCTTTTAAGCAAAACAGAAAGCAAACCTCCACCAAAGGTTGTATCGATAGTAACATTTGCGCTGGCAAGCGGTGCTCCAGTTGGTAGTGAATCTGCTCCAGCAGTATAAACTTCTAACTGCACAGTCATGGTTATCCCACCGACATCGTCAACCTTATATCCAAAAAATTCAGCTCCGCTAATTGTAATCTGCTGTGGACAATCAAAATACTGAGATAGCGCCTGAGCCGAAGTAGCATTATTTACGCCTAAAATCGTCAAGCCTGTCGCCTTGGAAATTGCATAATCCACTGTATCTGGGCCGCAGGATGCCGTTTTACTCATATTAAGAACCGACTGTCTCTTGGATGGAAGGTCATTAATAATTGTTCTGTCATCAACCTCAATCATGCTAGACTGAGATTGGGATTGAGCCCAACAAACCGAGTTCATTAGAGCACACGTAATAAGTAGTAGTTTTTTCATTTAAGTAGGTTTTTGTTTTCGTCTGAAAAGTATCGAATTAAATGGTGCTACCCTTCACTGTTTTGTCTCTTATAATGTCTGAAACCAGAATTTATTGACCAACCCTAGTCTAACAAGATGTTTCATGTCAGCGATACCTTCCCAAATTCAGAAAAACATTTTTTCAAACCAATAATAGTTGCACGTGCAACTACTTTTATACATTTGTACCCGAAATGAAAAAAGGAGTGTTTCCCGGAATGGAGAATTTAATGATGCCATGGATTGGTAAAACCATGAAGCACATTGATTTATTCATTGCTACAAAAATGGCAGAGCATGGCGTTAGCCTCACTCGTCAACAGGTGATTCTATTGAAGATTTTATTTCATGACGGACCACTTCCGCAAAACGATTTGGCATTTCTAACAGACAGAGACAAAACCAGTTTGACTCGTCTTTTAAGTACAATGGAGAAGAAAAATCTTGTTGCGCGGATTACTTCACCAGAAGACAAACGGGTGAATGTGGTACATCTCACAAAAAATGGTGAGAAAGTACTGAACGAAGTAACCCCTATTCTGTTGGATGTAATTATGCACATGCAGAATGGAATTTCTGAAGAGGATCAAAAAACAGTAATCGGTGTGATGAAAAAAATTCAGGAGAACATCGGAAATCAAATAGATAGTTGCAGTAACAACAATTAATTATGACAGGAAGAGAAGCAATCCAAACCATTGCCACGGTAGTTATTTCGGTAGCGTTTGTTGCAGGTGGCGTATTCGTTGCAAAAAAACTAGCAGGCAGTAAACCAGCCTTGCCAAAAAGCACACAAGGCGGAGCAGCAACCATTTTCACCAAAACGGTGAAGAACGGTTCAATACCAGTTGCGGTAAACGCTACTGGTTCTTTAATGGCGCTTAACCGAGTTGATATATTTTCTGAGGTGCAAGGCGTTATGTTACCAGATGGCGGGAAATTCAAAGCAGGTAACCGATTCAGCAAAGGACAATCATTGGTCAACATCAATGCGGCAGATTTTAAAGCAAACTTGATGTCGCAGCGCAGCAACCTGTTGAATCTCATTACCTCTGCCCTAGCCGACATTCGTCTAGACTTCCCCGATTCTTTTGAAAAATGGAATAGCTACGCAAAAGCTTTTGACGTCAATTCTAAAGTGGCTGAGTTGCCAACATTTGCGTCTGACCAAGAGAAGATGTTCATCAGCGGTCGGAATATCCTAAGTACATATTACAGCATTAATAATGCAGAATTGGTTTTGGCGAAATACAGTTTATCTGCTCCGTTTAATGGCGTATTGACCGAAGCATCTGTAACTCCAGGAACGGTAATCCGACCTGGACAAAAGCTCGGTTCGTTCATAGACCCGTCCGTTTTTGAAATGGAAACACCTGTGAATGCTTCCATGATGGAATTCTTGAAAGTGGGACAAAAAGTAACGGTGTCGGCAACCGACAATTCTGGAAAAAGCTGGCAAGGAAAAGTCACCCGTATCAATAACATTATAGATGCCGCTACGCAAACTCGCAACGCCTATTTGCAGGTCTCTGGGGAAGGATTGGAAGAAGGAATGTTCTTAGAAGCATCCATCGCAGCAACGGAAATTGACAATGCAATTGAACTTCCACGAAGTGTTTTAATGAACGACAATCTGGTATTTGTAACGGATGGAAAAACATTGCAGCAGCAAGAAGTTGAGCCGCTCTATTTCACTGAGAAAACAGTAATTGTGAGTGGTTTAAAGGATGATAGTCAAGTCCTAACGAAAATGCCACCATCGGCATATCCGGGAATGGAAGTGGTGATAAGCGAATTAGAAAACTAGCGAATTAGGGAATTAGAAAACGTTCGAATCGCGATTACCAGAAAATCTAAACACCTAATCAGCTAACCAGCTAATCTCCTCGAAAATGAGACCAATCATAGCTCACTTTATTAAGTATCCCGTAGCGGTTAATGTTGCCATTTTGGCCTTTTTCTTCCTGGGTCTTATCGGCATGTTTTCCATGCGTTCGAGTTTCTTTCCGTTATCTGATTCTAAGATTGTAACGGTTCAGGTGGTTTACCCCGGGGCATCTCCTCAGGAAATGGAAGAAGGCGTTGTCCTTAAAATTGAAGACAACATTCGCGGGTTGGTTGGGGTTGACCGATTCACCTCGACTTCCAAAGAAAACGCAGCAACCATCACTGTAGAATCCGAAAAAGGATATCCTATTGATGTGCTTTTGGCGGATGTGAAAAACGCGGTAGATAAGGTTCCATCCTTCCCTACTGAAATGGAGCCTCCCGTTGTTGCCAAGCGAGAAAACTTGAATACAGCTATTGAATTTGCGGTTAGTGGTGAAGATGTTTCACTCAGAACACTCAAGGCTTTAGGGCGTCAAGTTGAAAGTGATTTGCGCTCCATTGACGGAATATCGCAGGTAACGCTCAGCGGATTTCCAGAAGAAGAAATAACCATCAGCCTGAATGAGGAAAAAATGCGCTCTTGGAACATTACGTTCCGAGAAGTCTCTCAAGCGGTTTCCAACAACAACATTTTGGTTACGGGCGGGACCATCAAAACTGAGGCAGAGGATTACCTGATTCGGGTAAACGAGCGTTCGTATTATGCCAACAATCTCGACAACCTGATTGTCAAGGCGGATGCCTCTGGAAGCATCGTCCGATTGAATGACGTGGCCGAAGTAAAAGATGCTTGGTCTGAAACGCCAGAGCGTTCATTCTTCAATGGTGTTTCTTCGGTTGAACTGAAGGTGCAAACCACCAACAACGAAGACCTGATTGTTGCTGCGGATTTGGTTAAGGAGTACATCCAACGCTACAACGAAAACAGCAAAACCGTAAAGCTTGATGTCACTAGAGATCCTTCGCTCATTATCGTTCAACGAACTGAATTACTGGCAGAAAACGGATTTGTTGGAGTGCTTTTGGTTGTATTCTTCTTGTCGCTTTTCCTTCGTCCAAGGCTGGCGTTTTGGGTAGCGTTTGGACTTCCAGTTTCGTTCTTAGGAATGTTCATGATAGTTAACTATTTGAACGTAACCATCAACGTGCTTTCGCTCTTCGGAATGATAATCGTAATCGGTATTCTGGTGGATGATGGAATCGTCATTGCCGAGAACATTTATCACCATTACGAGAAGGGAAAAGGACGAATTCAGGCGGCAATTGATGGAACAATGGAAGTGCTTCCAGCCATTATTTCGGCAGTACTTACTACTATGGTCGCCTTTGCAACGTTCTTCTTTCTGGATGGCCGAATTGGAGAGTTTTTCGGAGAAGTAACCGTAATCGTAATCCTAACGCTTGGTGTTTCTCTTATTGAAGCGCTCATCATTTTACCAGCGCACGTGGCGCATTCAACTGCGCTTTCCCCAAGACAAAAAACATACATTTTCAATGATTACGCAGACAAGTTTATGTATTGGATGCGTGACAAATTGTACATGCCTGTTTTGCGTTTCGCATTGCGATTCAAACTCCCAGTACTTGGTTTCTCCATCATGATTTTGATTATTACTGGCGGAGCCATTAGAGGCGGAGTTATCAAGACCACCTTCTTCCCTGTGATATCTAGTGATCAGGTTAACATCAATCTAAACATGCCGCAAGGAATCAATCCTGAGGTAACGGATTCGCTGGTTAAAGTGATTGAAAAAGCAGCTTGGGAAGCCAACGCAGAATTCACAGAAAAACAAACCGGAAACCTTCAGGTAATTGAAAATGTGATTATCAAAATTGGCCCTGGAACCGCAGTAGGAAAAGTAACCGTAAACATGCTTCCTGGGGAAGAACGCGATTTCAACGCCAATGAAGTTGCAGCCGTTATTGCCGAGAAAGTTGGTTCATTCCCGCAAGCAGAAAGTTTGATTTTCGATACGGGGATGAACTTTGGCGGAAAGCCCGTTTCGGTATCGCTTCTTAGCTACAATATTGCAGAACTAAAGGCTGCAAAAGTTGAACTAAAGGAGCAACTTAAAACCAATGCTTTGCTCCGCGATATTGGCGATAATGACCCTGCGGGAATCAAGGAAATTAAACTCAAACTGAAGGATAAAGCCTACTTGCTTGGCTTTACATTGAATGATGTAATTGGTCAGGTAAGAAGCGGATTTAACGGCTTGCAAGTGCAGCGTTTTCAGCGCGGACAAGATGAAATTATCGTTTGGGTTAGATATGATAGAGATGAGCGTTCATCTATCAAGAACTTGGACGAAATGCGCATCGTTTCTAATCGTGGCAACAGAGTTCCGCTTTCAGAAATTGCAGATTACACTATAGAACGTGGTGAAATTGCCATCAATCACCTGGACGGAAAACGAGAGATTAAAGTTGAAGCCGACCTCAAAAACCCAAAAGAAAGCGCTAGCGATATTATAAAGGATATTCAGGCGACTGTGATGCCTGAAGTGATGAGCAAATACCCAACGGTAACTGCGCTCTATGAAGGACAAAACCGAGAGGCTTCCAAAGTTCAGAATTCCGCAAAAAAGGTATTTCCGATTATCGTTTTCCTCATCTATCTCATCATCGCTTTTACGTTCCGTTCTTATGCACAACCATTGCTGCTTTTAGTCATGGTTCCGTTCAGTTTAATTGGGGTAGCTTGGGGACATTGGGCACACGGACAACCGATTAACGTGCTCTCATTCCTTGGCATTATCGCGCTTATCGGAATTATGGTGAATGACGGTTTAGTGCTCATCAGTAAACTCAATGCTTACCTTAAAGAAGGACTCAAATTTGACGATGCGTTGCTAAGAGCAGGAGAGTCTAGGTTCCGAGCGATTTTCCTCACATCTATAACGACTATCGCAGGTCTTTCTCCTTTGATTTTGGAGAAAAGCCGTCAGGCTCAATTCCTTATTCCGATGGCGGTTTCAGTAGCCTACGGAATAGCCATTGCAACCGTTTTAACCTTGGTGATGTTGCCTATGCTCCTATCCATGACCAACTGGATTAAAGTGAGAATGGGCTGGTTGTGGGATGGCGAAAAACCAAGTCAAGAATCGGTTGAACCTGCAGTTATTGAATTGGAAGATGAGCAATAGAACACAGATGAAACGGATTGAACTGATGAAAGCTGATTTAAAAATGCCAATACAAAGTCCTCTTCATTGCGATGGAGGAACGACTGAAGCAATCTCATTCAAACCAACAGATTACTTCGCTTTGCTCGTAATGACGTTACTGGTTGGCTTTGGAATTGGTGCCTCTGCCCAAGAAGTGCTAACACGAGATGAAGCCGTGAAATTGGCTCTTCAGCATAACTACGACATCAAAGTAGCGCAGAAGAATATTGAGTCTGCTGAGAATAACAAGAGCGTTTACAATACTGGTTTTTTGCCAACTGCTAATGCATCTGGTGGAGCGCAGATAACCTACAATGCTGGCGAGAACGAAACGGTTCAAGGCTCGCAAAGTTTTGATGCGGCTGAGGCGTACAACTACAATGCTTCGGTTGGAGTTAACTACGTAATCTTTAACGGTTTGGGGCGCTTATACAATTACAAGCAACTCAAAGAGCAGCACAATCTCACGGAGTTGCAAGCGCAACAGATTATTGAAAACACACTGCTGCAATTATCCAATTCATACTTCGAAATAGCGCGATTATCGGAGACGATTGGAATACTTCAAAACGCGCTAGAAATTTCAAAAACTAGATTGAAGCGTGCAGAGTATGGCTATGAATACGGCCAAGGAACTCAACTGAATATTCTGAATGCCGAAGTTGATGTGAATAACGATAGCATCAATCTTCTCAACACAAAACAGCAACTAGCTAACGCCAAGCGAAACCTCAACCTCATTATGGGAAGGACATTAGAAACTGGGTTTTCGGTTGACACAAATGTGGTGTTTGAACTAGCGTTGAGTTCCGAAGAAATCACCGCAAAGGCGCTAGAACGAAACGTGCAAATTGAACAAACCAAAAGCCAATTGAAGAATAGCGAATACGCTATAAAAGCCAGTCGTGCTGGCTGGTTCCCTTCCCTTTCTGCAAATGCGGCTTACGCGTACCAAGGGCAAGACAATCCAAATGGTGCTTTTCTTACAGGAAGCCAGAGTTACGGACCACAAGCTGGCTTGAGTTTAAGTTGGAATATTTTTGATGGCGGAACGACCAAAACAAGAACACAAAGCGCCAAAATTGCTCTAGAAACACAGAAAATTCAGCAAGAGCAAACCATTTATACGGTTCAGAGAAACGTACTTAATGCTTACGCTACGTATCAGAATGCGCTCTTCGTGCTGAAAGCACAACAAGCCAATTTAAAAACGGCTAATCGCAACTTCGAAAGAAGCAATGAAATGTATAAGCAAGGTCAGATTACATCGATTGAATTCCGCCAGGCGCAATTGAACCAATTAAATGCTCAAAGCAGCCACAGCCAAGCAAAATACAGCGCCAAGAACGCAGAGTTGCAAGTAAAGCAGTTGGCTGGAGTGCTTTTGGAAGAGTAATTTTCCGCAATGGAAAATATTCGTTCGCAATTCCTTCTTAACCCAGAAGTAACGCATCTAAATCACGGCTCTTTTGGTGCTTGTCCAAAGCCCATTTTTGAAGACTATCAGAAATGGCAATTGGAGTTGGAAAAGAATACGTTCAACTTTTTCGTGAAGCAAGGCCCAATTCTTCTTGAAAAATCTCGCGAAGCATTAGGTAATTTTATTGGATGCGATAAGGACGATGTAGTTTACACCATGAATCCGAGCTACGCACTCAACATTGTCATCAAAGATTTTGGACTAAAGCCTGGAGACGAAATCCTAACCACCGACTTGGAGTATGGTGCTATGGACCGTACTTGGAATTACTACTGCAAGCAAGCTGGCGCAAAGTACGTGAGACAACATATTTCGCTGCCAATTGTAAGCAAAGAACAAATTGTGGAGGAGTTCTTTAAAGGACTGACTTCCAAAACGAAAGCCATCTTTATCAGTCACATTACAAGTACAACGGCTCTGCGCTTACCCGTTGAAGAGATTTGTAAGCGCGCTAAAGCGGAAGGACTGATTACCATTGTTGATGGTGCGCATGTTCCAGGACATATTGACTTGAACCTACAAGAGTTAGAAGCCGACATTTACACGGGAGCTTGCCACAAATGGTTGCTTACTCCAAAGGGCTGCAGTTTTCTCTACGTGAAAAAAGAATTTCAGCCATTTAATCCGCTTTTAATCAGTTGGGGATTTGAATCTGAAATGCCTTCGGATTCTCAATTCATTGACCACCATCAGCTTCAGGGAACAAGAGATTATTCGGCATTTTTAACGGTTCCAGCAGCGTTGAAATTTAGAGACAACAACGATTGGAATACTGTAGCTGCCAATTGTAGAAAACTGGCGCAATCAAATTATCAGCGGTTTGCAGATGTTACTGGGGGCTCTCTCCTCTGTCCTCTTTCTGATGATTTTCTGGGACAGATGTGTAGCCTGAGTATTCCTTGTCCAGACCCGGTTGCGCTGCAGGAATTACTCTATGACAAATACCGAATTGAAATCCCTGTAATGCCGCATGACGATAAGGTGTTTATCCGCTACAGCATAAACGGTTATCATTCTCAGACCGATTTAGACGTGCTGTTTTCAGCATTAGAAGAAATTCGGAATTCTACCGACTTACTCAAACAACCGTCATGCTGAACTTCTTCCGATAGCCATCGGAACATCATCTGTTTAGACCCTGAAACAAGTTCAGGGTGACCGAATCTATGTTTTGGTTACCAGCTAAGCTTGGCCATTTTCCCTCCACGGCCCATTAACCAACCCGTAGAATCTGCCAAAGCGCAAGTGTAATAGCCTTCATCTGAAACTGGAATCCAGTTGAAGCCATTGTCCGCGGAATATTCAACCCCGGTTCTCCCACAGGTAACTAAAAGTTGCTTCGAACTGGAGGAAGCAACACACGAACGGTAACCTCTAGGTTGATTCTCAGTTATTAGTTCCCAAGTTTTTCCCCAGTCTTTAGAAACTGCACAATTTCCTTTAGCATTTGTGCTATCGAGATAGCATCCGCCAACGGCTACAATAGACTGGTTTCCTTCCGCCATCGATAAAATTCCACAACCTTCGTCCGACCGTATCGGTGTATTAAAGAACTCCCATTTTCCTTGTCCAAGGAATGTCCTCATAACTCGAGCAACGGAATCACCACCAGTCGCAACGTACCTCATCTTCTCCGTAAAAAGCATGCCCGTTCCACTACCAGCTAAACCAGCTTCATTTTTTAAAGCTTTAGGTAATATCTCCGAAGACACGTCATTCCAAGTTTTACCGTAATCTTCCGACTTAGCGAGAACAAACTTTCCATCAATTGGGTCTCCATAGCAATAGCCTGTATTTGCATGAAAATCCATTCCATCCAAGAAAATTCCGGAATCTAATCGTGTGTAAACCTCAACCCAAGAAATGCCTCCGTCTTCGGTTCTAAGTATTCTGCCTTCATTGCCAGCAGCCATGAGTAAGGCGGTATTTTCATCAAAACCGTGTACGTCTCTAAAATCGAGATGTGTATAACCAGCAATTGTGTCTGCAGACCAATTCTGGCCATCTGTCATTCTAAGAAATGTACCTCCTGCTCCGCTAGCCCAGCCAATGTTATCATCAACCAAAAACAATCCACGGATATGCGATTTTGTAACGTTGTCTTTGGTCTCTAAATCCATGTTGAACTCAGATTCATCCTTGGCAGTTTGTTCAGGGTTTTGGCAAGAAAAAAGACCCCATCCACAGAAAGCGAACAGGGTCAGTAAAATTGATTTTCGGCTTACGTTCATGCAGCCGAAAGTAGGTGTTTACAGACAAGCTTACCCTTCGAGTGCCCAGGGTACGGTAGGCTGAGGTTCTCGAAGCCTACCGAGAGGTTAACTTTTATGAACCTTATTTCTAATTCTACTCAAGGTTTCTGGCGTAATACCCAGCATAGAAGCAATGTATCGTAACGGAACATCTTTCAGCACTTTTGAGTCGGTTTCGAGCATTTTTCGGTACCGATCTTCTGGACTTAAACTCAGGTAATCGACTACCCTACTTTCTACATAACCGTAAACCTGCTCGGTAATTAATC
>JBMYXX010000036.1:0-16857 GCA_049608805.1 Flavobacteriales bacterium
GCCATGAGCTTCTTTACGTTTTACACTTATAGTTATCTGCCAATCAAGGATTTCCGAGCGTATGCTCCTGGTAAAAGTATTGCCGAGCAAATGGAGGGAGTTCCTGATAAGTTGAAGTATTTCTACATCCTAAAAGACAAAGAAACTGGGGAGGAAAAGGAGTTTGAAAAATTCCCTGAAAACTATCAAGAGACATACGAATATGTTGACTCGCGAACTGAGGTTGTAGAGAAAGGAGTCGAACCAAAAATCATGGATTTCTCTGTGATGACCGCTGAAGGAGAAGACCTTACGGAAGATTTTTTAATGAGCGAGAATTTCACGTTCCTATTGGTTGCACATGATTTGGATAAGTCGGTATTACAGCCACAATCTAGAATCAATGAATTAGCTTCTGCACTAATGGAAAAGGGTTATCGATTTACAGGTTTAACGGCAAGCGTTCCAGAAAAAGCGCAAGCTTTTGTTATTGCAAATGCTTCGCCTTTCAATTATCTGTTTTGCGACCAAATTGTTCTGAAAACCATCATTCGTTCCAACCCTGGTTTAATGCTAATTAAGGACGGAAACGTGTACGGAAAATGGCATTACAACGATATTCCTGAGCTTCAGGTTTTGGAATTAGAATACTTGAGCAAAGACTAATTGGTCGGCTACATCACACGTAAATTGCTGTACAGCGTTTCGGTGCTGTTTGGTATTGTAACCGTAGTGTTTCTGCTTTTTACTGCACTTCCTGGCGACCCTGCTAGATTGATGTTGGGTCAGCGTGCAGACCAGTCTGAGGTTGAGATGATTCGGAAAGATTTGGGGCTCGATTTACCGCTTTCTACGCAGTACTCCGTTTATCTCAATGACCTTTCTCCGCTGTCGTTTTACAATCATGTTGATGAGAGTAGTCCTTACTTTTTCGAGACATCGGAACATGAAAGTTCTATTATTCTCTCGCATGGTGAATCTTCCAATGTTGTACTTAAACTGCCTTATTTAAGACGTTCGTATCAATCGCAACAAACGGTTGTTGCTATTGTGGCTGATGCCTTACCCGGCACAGCAGTTTTGGCCGTGACAGCAATCTTAATCGCAACCATTCTAGGTGTTTTGTTTGGAATATTTGGAGCGCTTTACAAAGGCCAGTGGCCAGATAAACTGCTGATGGTTTTTTCCATTTTCGGAATGAGCTTGCCATCGTTCGTGGCGGCAATTCTCATTATGTGGGTGTTCGCTTATTTGCTAGGAAATATCACAGGATTGGAAGTAACCGGAAGTCTCTACGAAATTGATGAGTTTGAAGGGAAGCGGTTAGTTCTGAAAAACCTGATTTTACCTGCAATTACACTTGGGGTTCGTCCGCTTGCAGTGTTTATGCAACTCACTAGAAATTCCATGCTAGAAGTTCTTTCTTTGGATTATGTAAGAACTGCAACAGCCAAGGGTTTGTCATTCAAAACGGTTGTATTGAAGCACGCTTTACGAAATGCTCTGAATCCAGTAATTACCGCCATTTCTGGTTGGCTGGCTTCGCTTTTGGCTGGGGCGGTATTCGTAGAAATCGTTTTTGGTTGGAAAGGTTTAGGCCTTATCATGCTCAACGCACTTAACACTTACGACTTGCCAGTTGTGATGGGATGCATCATTTTGGTGGCGGTAATTTTCGTTGTAATCAACATGTTGGTTGATGTGCTCTATGGTATATTTGACCCTCGAGTAAGCATACAATAATGAGAGAGAAAATAGTAGCAGGAAATTGGAAAATGAACATGAATCGGGAGGATGGTTTGTCTCTCGTTTCTGAGATTGAAAATGGAAATTCGAATAATGATGTAAAGGTTGTCGTGGCTCCGCCTTATCCATTTTTGGGAGCGATGAATTCATCTGATAAAGTGAAGCTTTCAGCACAAAATTGCCACGAAGAAAAATCTGGAGCTTTTACAGGCGAAGTTTCGGCTTCTATGCTGAAGTCTTTTGGTTGCGATTATTGCATTGTTGGCCATTCGGAAAGACGCCAATACTTTAATGATACTGATCGTTACATCAACCATAAAATAGAGTTGTTGTTAGCTGAAGGAATTCGTCCTATTTATTGCTGTGGAGAGTTGCTAGAAGAGCGGGAGTCTGGAAAGCATTTTGAGGTTGTTGAGAAGCAAATTCAAAGTGCACTTCAAGGGTTTAAGAAAGAAAAATTGCTAAACCTCGTGGTTGCATACGAACCAGTTTGGGCAATTGGAACAGGTAAAACTGCCAGTCCAGAACAAGCACAAGAAATGCATGCTTTTATTCGTCAGAAATTGGCACAGGTAATGGGAGATGACGCTGATAAAGTGTCTATTCTTTACGGAGGAAGCGTTAAGCCAAACAATGCCAGTGAATTGTTTTCTCAGAAAGATATTGATGGCGGATTGATTGGAGGCGCGTCCTTAAGTGCAACCGATTTTCTAGCCATTATAAACGCATTTTAATATGGCCCACGCGGTACTTACAATCACCATAAATCCTGTAGAGCCAGGACGAGAAATTCTGATTGCAGATTTATCTGACATAGATTTTGAAGGTTTTCTGGAAACTGAAGATGGGGTAGAGGCTTACATTGAAGAATCTGAACTCGATATGAAAAAAGTTGAGTTGGTTTTTGAACAGCTTCGAGAGACGAATTTTGAAATTACCTGCACTAGTTCGGTTGCTGAAGAAAAGAATTGGAACGAAGAATGGGAGAAGAATTTCGACCCTGTTGAGATTAAGGATTTATGCAGAATTCGAGCTCCGTTTCATGAGCATAAAGAAGGTTTCAAGCAAGAAATCATCATAATGCCAAAGATGAGTTTCGGAACGGGACATCACGCAACAACTTCGTTAATGTCTGAATATCTGATCACCACAAAGGTTGAAGGTCCGTTGTTGGATATGGGTTCTGGAACTGCAGTTTTGGCAATTCTAGCCCACAAACTGGGCGTAAAAGACATTCAAGCAATTGACATTGACGAATGGGCTTTTGAGAACGCTCCAGACAATTGTGAGCTGAATGGAATCGATGATATTGAGATTCTGCAAGGTGATGCAAGCCTGCTCGGAACCAAAAAGTTTAACACAGTTATGGCCAACATTAATCGCAATGTTCTGTTGGCGGACATTCCAAAGTACGCAGATGTACTTCACAAAAACGGACAGCTTTTTGTAAGTGGATTTTATGTTGAAGACTTAGACCGAATAAAAGAAGTGGCAACACGTTCTGGTTTTAACTTTAACGGAAATCTTACAAAAGACAATTGGGTCTCGGCCCGGTTCATTAAGGCATAATATGAAGCAATTTTTCTTTCTATTCGTAGCATTCACATTTGGGTTTGCTCAGTTTTCAAGTGCGCAACAACTAAAGTCGTTTACGCACGACAATGAGAAGTATATTGAAGAACTCCAAGGCTTTTTTGCCATGGGAGACCCGAAGGCCGCCAAGAAGCTGATTGAAGACACGTTTCTTCCGGTTTGGAATAGCGGACACTACAACTCGTCTCAGAAAGAGCGGATTTATACCATGTCTGACTTAATGCTGAAAAAACGCAAAAAGGCAGTCGATTTTGAGAACTACCTTTTCACGCTCATGACCTTTGCCGAGAGCATGAAATCGGCTTCTGATTTTGATGCATTTCATGATGGAATGGAGCAAACCATTAACAAGCTTTCTAGGAAAGGATTTACTTCCTATCTGCAAGTTTGCAAGGGCCTTTTTACAGATTATATCTTGTACGAATCGAGGGCGGTAAAGTGGGTTGCTCAGTTTGATGATTACAAGATTGAGTTCGACTCTTTGCCAAAAATTGTCTTTGGGAAATTAGACTTGAAGGCGTACTCGAAACGCGACAGTTCCGTGATTTATGGAACGGAAGGAGTTTACTATCCAACCATTACAAAATGGGTTGGTAAAGGCGGAAAAATTGATTGGGGAAGAGCCGGGTTTGACCCATCAAAAACGTATGCAGATATTAATAATTATCACATTACAACTACCAAGTCTCAGTATGTGATTGACTCGGTTACATTCTATCATCCGGACTATTTAAACAAGCCGCATATAGGTATGCTAACAGAAAAGATTCTTGCAGATGTTAAACCAGGAGATGCATCATACCCAAGGTTTGATTCTTACGACAAAAGGATTCTAATTGAGGAGATGTATAAAGACATTGATTACGCTGGTGGATTTTCTCAGCATGGCGTAAAATTTATTGGGTCAGGAACATCTTCTGTGTACGCAAAGCTCATTTTCAAGAAGAAAAACCACATTACAAAAGAGAACGAGAATTTCATGGAAGCAAGAGCAAAGTCTTTTGTTATTCGGCCAGAAAAAATTGTTTCTAAGAAGGCAGAAATTGCCATGTATTATGAAGAAGACTCAATTTATCATCCTGGATTAAAGTTGAGTTATAGTGTTGAAGACCATGAGGTTACGTTGAGTAAAGAAAGGGAAGGCTCAGGTAGAAGTCCGTTTTTTGATAGCTACCATAAAGTAGATATGCACGTTGACGAGGTGACTTGGAAAATGGCCGAAGACTGGCTTGAACTACAAAACACTACAGGCGGAGCTGAGAGTAGCGCACTGTTTGAGTCGGAGACTTATTACGACCAGTTTAGGTATGACAGACTGCAAGGTACATCAGACACGCATCCGCTTTGGAAAATAAGAAACTACGCACGAGAGTTGCAGATGGATGAGCTTACCGTGGCGCAGGTAGCAAGGTTGTTTAAGGCTGATATAAGCGACACCAAGGTGTTTCTAATCAACCTTTCAAACACAGGATTTATGACGTATAACTATGACACGGAAATGGTTATGCTTAAACCTAAGCTAGAGCATTATGTGCTTTCGCGAAGCAAGAAAACAGACTACGATATTCTTCAGTTTGAATCTACAATTGTTGGTATGCCAAACGCCAAGCTTAATTTGCTGAATTGGGATATGGATATGAATGGTGTCGGGCGCATCTTCTTGTCAGACTCTCAAGACGTGGTTGTTTTTCCTTACGAGCAAGAAATGACTTTGAAAAAGAACCGAGACTTTGCGTTTAACGGTAAAGTAATTGGCGGTCGGTTAGATTTCTTTGGACATGATTTCTACTTCGATTACGATGCATTTAAGATTAATCTAAACAAGATAGATTCCCTAAGACTTAAAGTTCCGGATGGCCAACCTAACGAGCAAGGCAGACAAAAGTTGAGAGCTGTAAAAACGGTTTTACGGGACCTTACTGGAGAATTACTGGTAGACAGGCCGGATAATAAATCGGGCTTGGTTGACCATTCTCGGTACCCGGTGTTTAATAGTACAGACGATTCTTTTGTGTATTACAACAAGCGCTCTATTCAGGATGGTGTTTACGATAAGGAAGAGTTTTACATGCACCTAAAACCGTTTAGTGTAGATAGTTTGGAGAATTTCACCAAAGAAGGATTGGAGTTTGAAGGAAATTTCGTGTCTGCAGGAATATTCCCAGATTTTGAGGAAACGCTGCGGCTACAGCCCGATTTTTCGCTTGGTTTTGTGAGAGAAACACCTACTGAAGGATTGGAGATGTACGGTGGAAAAGGAAACTATAAAGCCACCATTAAATTGAGTCATGAAGGGCTGAGAGGAGATGGTGATTTAGAATATCTTACTTCTGTTTCTAAGTCTGATGATTTCATCTTTTACCCAGATTCCGTGAATGGAATTGCTCAAGATTTTAAAGTAACCAAGCAGAAAACGCCAGTAGAATATCCGCCCGTAACTGGTGTAGATGTCGGGGTGCATTGGGAGCCTAAGCAAGATCATTTGTACTCGTTTAAAATTGAGAAGGCGTTTGATATGTATGAAGGAGAAGTGGCGCATCATGGTGGTTTAGATTTAACTCCATCAGGATTAGACGGTATGGGCAATTTAGATTTTGCTGATAGCTACATGCGCTCAAATAAGTTCAACTTTAAGTACCGAAAATTTCATGCCGACACGGCCGATTTTAAGCTAAAAGGAGCTTCGGCAACGGCATTTGCGTTTAAGACAGAAAACGTAAAAATGGACATCGATTTAGATAAAAGGCTGGGAGATTTTAAATCGAATACAGGTGGAGATTTTGTTGATTTTCCAGTTAACCAATACATCTGTTACATAGATGAGTTTAAGTGGAATATTGACGCAAAAGATATTGATGTAGTATCTGCCGGAGAAGGTTCTAGGTATGTTTCTACCAACCCAACGCAAGATTCTTTGGAGTTCAAATCTGCCTTGGCAAGGTTCGACTTAACCAACTTTATTATTGCAGCTAAAAAGGTTGAGTATATAGATGTGGCGGATGCAATCATCTATCCTGATAGCGGTATGGTTACCATTAGGGCCGAAGCGAAAATGGACCCGTTAGAAAACTCAAAAGTTGTTGCCAACCGAGTTACCAAGTTTCATACGTTTTATGAGTCAACTATAAACGTGCTGGGTAAATGGGATTATAACGCAACGGGTAAATACGATTACACCGATGTAACGGGCGATAAGCAGTTGATTGAATTTGCTAGAATAGGAGTAGATTCTGCCAAGCAAACCTACGGTGAAGGTGTAATTGCCGAAGACCGCGCATTTACCTTGAGCCCTAATTTCGATTATAAAGGAAAGGTGAAACTCTTTGCCAGTCAGGAATTCTTAACCTATGATGGTAGCACCAGAATTAAGCACGATTGCCCTGGAATTACGAGAGATTGGTTAGCGTTTACCGCTGATATTGACCCCGTAGAAATTTACATTCCTATACCAGCAGACCCGAAAGATGCAGCCGGAAAACCAATGTCTTCTGGTGTTGTAATTAGTAAAGATTCAACGGTTGTTTACCCAACGTTCTTGTCTAAAAAGAAAAAGTCAAACGACATAGATATAGTTGCTGCCGAAGGCTTTTTGCACTTCGATAACGAAAGTCAGGAATACAGAATATCGAACAAAGAAAAACTGCAAGGAGCCGTTGTTGGTGGTAATTATGTGAGTTTGAGTAATGAGTGTATTGCCAAAGGTCAAGGACTACTTAATATGGGTATGGATTTCGGCCAAGTGGAGCTTACACCGCTTGGAACTGTTGAACACAACATGAACAACGACTCGACCAAATTCAAACTCTTTCTTGGGGTAGATTTCTTCTTTAATGAAGAATGCTTGAGAATAATGTCGGCAAGATTAATTGAGCATTTCCCTCCGTTGGATCCTGTTTTTTACGGAACCGATTACGAGAAAGCACTTATTGAAATGGTTGGTAAAGAGCAAACTACCAAGCTTATACAAGAATTGAATCTCTATGGCAGCTTTAAGAAACAGCCAAAGGAGATGCTTAAAACCATGTTTTTGTCTGATGTTGAGTTAACGTGGAATGCAGAAACTGGTTCGTACAGATACAAAGGTTTCTTAGGAGTAACCTCCGTAGATAAATATCAGGTAAACAGAATGGTGTTTGGCTTAGTTGAACTGAAGAAGAAGCGAAATGGAGACGAACTTTCGGTTTATTTTGAGCCAAGCGATGATAGTTGGTTCTTCTTCAATTACAAGCGAGGAATGCTTGGGGCTATTTCATCTCATGATGATTTTAATGCACAGATTAGAGACACCAAAGACGATAAACGAACCAAGAAAGCAGAAAAAGGAAAGCCAAAACTTACGTACGTTCTATCTACCGCCATACAGCGAAGAAACTTTATTCGCTCGTTTGAATAATTGTGGAAAGGCTTTTGTGAAATGACAACAACTTTATGAATATATTTGCCGCCCGAAATTCGGCTATGTAGCTCAACTGGATAGAGCACCTCACTACGGATGAGGAGGTTTGGGGTTCGAATCCCTACATGGTCACCATTTCATTTTTAATCCCTTGTAAGCCAAGCGCTTGCAAGGGATTTTTGTTTTCGAACAGAACATTTCGAATGCAATACTAATCTTCTAGGATGAATTGCTGTTGGTAGAAGGCCTGCACAGTAAGCCATTTCTGATAGGTATATTTGATATTAGAGGTAAACCTCAAAACAACTTTTGAATGAAAAAACTTACATACCGTATTCTCTCCATCACGTTTGTTGCCTTGCTATGTGCTTCTAGTAATCTTACGGTGGGGCAGACAGTCAGCCCCAACTTTGTTGATGGGCAAGTTCATTTCAAAATTTCTTCCGATCCGGGTATTGATTTAGAAAATTATGTAGGAGGAAACATCGCCCTAGATTTAGTGTATAGCACTTACGGAGTTGACAGTATTTACAAACCGTTTCCGTTGCCTTCTAGTCCGCTAGATAGCGTGTTCCGAATTGCTTTTACAAGCATATCTGCGGTAGATGCGTTGCTGCCAGCATTGCAGGCGCTACCGTTTGTGGAGTGGGCAGAGAAAAACCCAATGGCGCATTTGTTTCACACACCAAACGATTTACAATCAAACCAGTGGTC
Source organism: Flavobacteriales bacterium (assembly GCA_049608805.1). Lineage (GTDB taxonomy): Bacteria > Bacteroidota > Bacteroidia > UBA10329 > UBA10329 > UBA10329. The sequence continues at coordinate 8,429 of JBMYXX010000036.1, forward strand.
GTTACAAAAGATTAGTGCAGAACATGGATGGAATGTTTCAACCGGATCTGCTAATGTTTTGGTTGCGGTTCTAGATAATGCAATTGCCATTGATCATGAAGATTTGGCTGCAAATATTTACACCAACTCCGCAGAAACAGGAGGATTAACCTTGCTAGATGATGATGCCAACGGTTACTCCGATGATTTTAACGGATATGATGTTGTTGATAGAGACAATAACCCGAGACCACCAGCTGGTTCTACCGGAAACGGTGATGGATTTGTACACGGAACGCACGTTGCAGGTTTGGTTGGTGCTGTTACCAACAACGGAACAGGAATGGCTTCGATCGGTTATCAATGCAAAATTTTACCCGTAAAAATTGCTAGCGATGCCGATGGTCAGGCGTTAAGTGGTTCGTTAGACGGTATTTTTTACGCCATTCAAAGCGGAGCAGATATCATTAACATGTCTTGGGGAATTGGAAGCGACAACGTTACGCTGCGTATGCTGGTTCAGCAAGCGGCATCCGCAGGTATAGTTATGATTGCAGCTGCGGGAAATGATGGCAATCAAAACTTGCACTATCCGGCTGCATACCCAGAAACGATTAGCGTTGGAGCAACTAATTCTAGCGACCAAATTGCTTCCTTCTCAAACCGTGGGAACACCATAGATTTAATGGCACCTGGGCAAGACATTTATAGCACCATGCCTGAAGGAAATAACACGTATGCCAACCTTAGCGGAACATCAATGGCCACACCAATTACGGCTGGGTTAGCCTCATTGGTTAAGGCTCAATTTCCATCGCTAAATGCTGAGCAAGTAAAACAGCGGTTGCAACAAGGTTGCGAAAATATAGATGCACAAAATCCTGGCCTAAGTGGTCAAATTGGGTCTGGTAGAATTAATGCGTTTCAAACACTCGGAAACGTTTCAATTGTTGAAGCCGAAAGTCATGGTATTCGTGTGTTGAGTAACCCAATTTCAAATGGCATTTTAGCTATTAAGGCGCAAGATAATCGGTTGTTAAACGGAGCTGTGGTTTCGGTTATAGATGCAACCGGAAGAACCGTTTTAAGCGAACCTTGGAAAGCTAATGTTGATGTGGCCGATTTAGTTTCAGGAATTTATCTGTTAAGCATTGAAACCGCCTCAATTACGTATTCAACTAAAGTGATGATAAAATGAAAAATTTACTGCCAATTTTCTTGATTGCAACAGTTTTTACAGGTTGTCAGTTGTTTGATGAACTGAGGACATTCGACATAGATTACTCAGTTGATTTTACTATCCCAGGCTCATCGGTAGTCAATCTACCAATCAATCTCCCAACGCCTCCCATTACAACAAATGCCATTCAGAAATTTGAGGATGAAGGCATAGAAACCAACTGGATTGAATCCATCAAACTAAAAGAACTGAAGCTAACCTTAATTAATCCCTCTGGAGAAGATTTTGATTTCCTAGAGAACGTAAATATTTACATTTCTTCTGATGGTGAAGCTGAACAATTGTTAGCCAGTAAATCTCCAGTGCCAGAAGGGTCTGGAAGCATGATTAGTCTAGATGTAAATGATGTAAACCTTTTCGCTCACATAACTCAGCCTAATTTCTCGCTAAGAATTGAGGTTGTAACAGATGAGGCACGCCTTTACGATGTAGATGTTAAGGCCAATATGAAAATGGAGGTTAAGGCAACCATCCCGGGTACCTGATTTAGAGATTTATCAGATAACGAGGGTTAATCGTTAACGTCTCCGCGAAAGCTTCTTCCAGATTTCTTTTCAGCGTTTTTCTTTTTGTCAGAAAGACGTTTTCGTACCACCGATTTCGGGATTTTGGTGGGTTTTCGCTTTTTGGGTTTTACCAGAGATAGCTTCAAAACTTCAAGCAATCTTTCTGTGGCAATTTCCTTGTTTTGGGCTTGAGATTTTTTGTCGCTGGCCGCGATGATGAGTTCACCTTCTTTAGAAATTCGCTTCCCAATTTTGGTCTGAATAAAGGTTTTCTGCTCTTCAGTTAAGAAACCACTGGTTTGTACATTAAAAATGGCCTCAACTCTAGTTTCAACCTTGTTTACATGCTGGCCACCAGCACCAGAACTTCTTGAAGTCCGGTACCTGATTTCCGATTTTATGCCGTCATAACTAAACATGATGGGGCAAAGGTCGTGTAATTAGTCTTCGTTTATGACCAATGTCATTACATAGTCCTACGAACGTCAATTTCCATCACTAACAATTGATGATATTTGCTGTCAATGAAAAGCCTCGGAATACTCGGTTTAGCTTTAGCGTTTGTCATTCAGATGATGAGCGCTTCGCTGATTCTTGTAAATTATGAGGTAAACACCGCTTACATTATCGAAAATTTCTGCGAGAATACCGACAAGCCAGAACTTCATTGCGATGGAAAGTGTCATTTAAAGAAGCAGATAGAAGCCGACTCTGAGCAGAAATCAGAAACACCATCGGCCTTAACCGAAATAGTAACATTTGTTTTAGCCGTTGAGGAGGTTCCTAGTTTTGAGCTGGAATTTTTTAGTACAGAAACGAATACGAACAACAGCCTTTATCTCGAAGGCAACTATTCCAACCACTTACAATCCATCTTTCATCCACCACAGGTTTAATTGATTGACCCAACCATCTTCTGCACAAGCTGAAGATTATACACGTTAAATCAATTATATCTATTAAAATGAAAGTTTCAATGAAGCTCCTATTTGTGGGAGTGGCTCTTATGAGCGCAATATTCACGGGTTGTAAAAAAGAAGACGACCCAGCAAAAAACACCAACAATACTGACGGACTAACCCTCATAGCTTCGGGCTATACCGATGCCGGTAGCATGATGGTAAAAGTGTGGTCAACAGATTCACTCTACTCTCGCTACACTAATCTTTTTGTTGAGGTGCGAGATTCAGCTACCGAAGCCGTGATTGATGATGGTCATGTTACCATAATGCCGATGATGGAAATGCCAACCATGATGCATTCTGCGCCCTTCGAAAACCCAAGTAGCACATCTGCAATTGACGGACTTTTTCCATGTGCAGTTGTGTTTCAAATGCCTGGCGAAATGGGATGGTCTCTTAAGGTTCATGTGCATGAGCACGTAAATGGTGGCCATGGAGAAATCACATTCCCGCTTATGGTGAAGAATTCTGACCCAACCAGAACTCGTGTTGTAACTCCTTTAAACAGCGCTACGCCATTGGTGATTTCCTACGCTCAACCGCTTGATCCAAAAGTTGGAATCAATGATTTTGAGATTACGTTACACTCTAGGGAGTCTATGATGTCTTGGCCATCAATCGAAAACTACACAGTTGAGATTGACCCTGAAATGCCTTCAATGGGACATGGTTCTCCGAATAACGTAAACCCAACTCATACGGCAGATGGGCATTATGATGGTCAGGTGAATTTCACCATGACTGGTCTTTGGAGAATCCACCTAAACATCATGGATGGTTCTACGGTGGTAGCTACGGAATACTTCGAGGTAACTCTTTAGAAAGAGCGATATGAAAACGCTGGCTTACGGAATCTTCTTCATGTTAATGGCTGTTTCGGCCGTTGCCCAAGAGCAGGATAGCATCTTGTTCTTTAACAAAGGCAACATTACCGAGACAACGTTTGACGTGGAGGAGATTCTCGTTCGGCCAACGTGTGCCTGCGTTGGAGAATGTAGTTGCGCAACCAAAGCCGAAGACAATTATTCTGAGAATCGATTTTCATGTACCGATGCCATACTTGCCAAAAACGGTAGAATTGAGTTGATGAAGCGCGGCAATTTTGCCTTTGAACCTGTTATGAACGGAATGGCTTCTGACAGACTGAACCTAACCATAGACGGAATGAAGATTTTTGGTGCGTGCACCGATAAAATGGACCCCGTTACATCCTATGTCGAGCCGAATAATATGAAGTCGGTTTCGGTACAGCATGGTTCTTCTGGAAGCATGTTTGGCTCAAGCTTGGGCGGTTCCGTAAACATGGAAACCAACGGAGCAACCATCAACCCAAACAAGCCGATAAGTGGTGAGATTGGTGCTGGTTTTCAATCTGCGGCATTAGGTGCAAATGCGTTATTCTCATTAAATTATAGCCGTGCACGGTGGGCGATTAGAGCGAATGCTGTGTATCGCAGATTCCAGAATTATCGCGCTGGAGGCGGAAAAGAAATTCAGTTTACGCAGTTCGAGAAATGGAACGGTGCAATTTCTGCGAAATACATGCCTACTGATAAGGATGTAATCCGATTCGATTTTATCATGGACGAAGGCTACAACATTGGCTATGCCGCTTTGCCGATGGATGTACTTTTCGCGAAAGCTAAAATTTACGGATTGACTTATCAGCATTACCCATCTCAAACTTGGTTTGAGAAATTGGAAATGAAGGTTTACGCCAACACGGTTTCGCACTCGATGGATGACACCAAACGCCCGAATGTTCCGATGCACATGGATATGCCTGGCTGGACCAAAACATTTGGTGGTTATGCTGATGGCAGAATGAAGGTTGGCAAGCACAAAATCACCGCAAGGCTGGATGGTTACCACACCAACGCAAGGGCAGAAATGACCATGTATCCGAACAATGAAGCGCCAATGTTTATGCTAACATGGCCAGATATTGATAAGCTTGATTTCGGGCTTTACCTAAAGGATGATGTCAAATTCAACGTCAAACGGAGTTTGAGTTATAGTGTTCGTTTAGAATATTTGAACACGTCTGTAATTGATGAATTTGGCGTGCAACAAGCGGCTGTTTTTAATCAAGATGTTTCAGATGCCGACCATCGTTTGTTGACAAGCGTAAACATCAGCTACATGGAAATTCTTGGAAAAGGATTTACGGGTTGGTTAACGGCTGGTTATGCAGAACGCGCGCCTTCGGTTACCGAGCAATATGCGTTCTACATTTTCAATGCGTATGACGGCTTCGATTACATTGGATATCAAGATGTAAGCACAGAAAAAGCGGTTCAGGCTGACTTGGGGTTTTCTTACGAAAGCAAGCGCTTCAAGGCTAGAGCCTCAGGGTTTTACTACCACATTTACGATTACATCTTAGGGGGAATTGATTCTACGTTAGATGCTATGACTATAGGCGCCAATGGCGTAAAAGTTTCTCGGAACTTGAATTGGGCATACATGACGGGAGGGAATTTGGAATTGAGCTATTCGCCATTAAAAGTGCTGACGCTATCAAACACATCTTCATATACCTACGGAAATACCTTCGAAGCAGACCCATTGCCGTTGGTTCCACCATTTAAGAACGTGAGTGCCATCAACTGGTCTCATAAAAAAGGGTTTGTAAAGTTGGAGTGTGAGGCCGCGGCAAATCAGCCTAGAACCAACCCAGAATTTGGCGAGATGAACACGCCAGCTTATGCGGTTCTCAATTTGAGAGCGAGTTATTTCTTCTCCTTCGGAAAGAAACGCTTAACGCTGAATGGAGGGATTGAAAACCTACTCGATAACAACTACCGAACGCACCTTGATTGGGGCGGAATACCAAGACCGGGAATCAACGGTTACCTAAATGTGAGTTTTACTTTTTAATCAGTAATCAGAGCTGAAATCTCCCGAGCAATAGGTGATTTCGCATAAGGCTTCTTTGTTGGTAATTCGAAGTTGTTTGCCTTCAATCTTAATGATTCCGTCTTTTTGTAAATCGGCCAAACTCCTGATTACCGACTCGTAAGTTGTGCTGGCAATAGAGGCAATGTCCTTTCGCGAAAGCGTAAAAGCAAAGAGGCTTTCATCTTCAGATTGGAAACCAAAGTTTTCCATGTTCATGCGAATGGCCTGCGCAACGCGCTCTTTTACGGTGGCGTTGAGTTTTTCCTTGCTAGCGCGATCGGTGCGTCTCAGCTCTTCTGCAATAAAAAGAAGGAAGTAGTAGCAGAACAGATTATTTGCCTTGAGCAAGCTCTGAAAAACTTCCATTGGAAGAACAAAAACGCTCGTTTCTGAAAGAGCAACTGCCGAAACCGAAAAGGTGAAATCTTCTCCAAACCCGCGATGTCCTACTATTTGTCCATCGGTGGCAAACCGAGTAATGACCTCGGTTTCTTCATTGTGATTGGCGTAAACTTTTACCCGGCCATGTTTTACCATGTAAATGTTTTCCGCCTCGTCTCCTTCCTTAAAAACAAGCTCTCCTGGTTTTATCTCAACCGTTGTGGTGTTTTCCCATGCAAGCTTCCTCCATTCTGGCGTGCAGAAATTCTCTATGAGTTTATCTAGTTGCTTTAAGCCCTTGGAGTTCATGGTTGTTGTAAGGAACGAAAATAGCGTGCAATTGTTCAGAATTCAAGCATTATTCGTTCTTAATTTTTTTATTCATCCGCCATCTTTTAGGCGGTAAATAAGGTGATTCGAATCAATAGAACCACATGGCATGAGGCTCATTCCTGCCCTAAAACATGGAATTACATGACGCAAGTCAGTTTATGATATGCATCATAATAAGTCCTTTGGTGGTAAGAAAAAGAGTGTCAACCAATCTCTCATATTATGAAAACTAAATTCAACCAATTTCTAGCAATCGTAGCCCTTTTCGGGTTGATTTCTTGCGGAGGAACCGAGCAAGGTTCTACAACAGCACCAGCAGGCGAAAGTGCCGCTGAACAAAACACGCCATTAGGACAAGCATCTGTAGTAGATGAAGATTCTGATCCAAACATTCTCCAAGTTGCAATTGGTTCTGCTGACCACAGCACGCTTGTAGCGGCTGTACAAGCGGCTCAAATAGAGCATGTGCTTGTAAATGCTGGTCCACTAACTGTTTTCGCGCCAGTAAACGATGCATTTGCAGCTCTACCAGAAGGTACGGTTGACAATCTACTTAAGCCAGAAAACAAAGCAACGCTTGCGGGAATTTTAACAGGTCATGCCGCTCCAGGTTCTTATGATTTGGACGCTTTGAAAAAAGAAGCTAGAAAAGGTCGAAAGCTTTATATGGCTGATGGTTCATACTTAGAAGTAACCACCGAAGGCGAAGATGTCTTTGTGGCTGGGGCGAAAGTTCTAGGAACTGTTCAAACTGCAAACGGAATTATAAACGTGGTAGATAAAGTAATCCTACCTGAATAATCATAAACACAATAACCATCTAAAAAAACAATCAGGATGAAAACGATTAATCTAATAGTAGCCGTGGCCATGCTTGCCATGTTCGCCAGTTGTGGCGGTGATGAACCAAAGCAAGAAGGACCAGCTGCAAAGGCAGAGTCTATGGTGAAAAAAGCACCGGCAGGACCAGATAAAGGAGTTGGGCCAATTAAGTCGATTGATATTCCAGCAACTATTGATGATGCATTGGCTGCTACAGGAATGGAGGTTTTTGAGGCTAAGTGTACTGCTTGTCACAAAATTGGAAAACGATTTGTTGGGCCAGATTTAGCTGGTGTTACAGACCGTAGAGAGCCAGAATGGATTATGAATATGATTCTTGATCCAGAATTAATGGTGAAGGAGAATGAGGCGGCCAAGCAGTTGCTTATGGAATACATGTCTCCAATGGCCAACCAAAGTCTTACGGAAGATGAGGCTAGAAGCATTCTGGAGTATTTCCGAACGCTAAGTAAATAAACGACCAAACAAGAAAAATTAGAACGATGAAAAAGACAATTTTTTCAATAGCAACATTCGCCATTTCAGCCGCAATGCTAGTTGGCTGTGGTGGCGCAAAACAAGACGGTGCTTCTGGCGGAGCCATGTCTGGCAGTAATGCCGAAAAAGTGTACGTAGCTCCAGGCGAGCATGACGAATACTATGGGTTTATTTCTGGTGGATTTAGCGGTCAGTTGGCAGTTTACGGACTTCCATCTGGACGACTTTTCAAAGTAATTCCTGTTTTCTCACAGGATGCTGAAAAGGCATACGGGTACAACGAAGAAACCAAGCCGTTGCTTGAGACTTCTTACGGTTTCATTCCGTGGGATGATGCTCACCACCCAGACCTATCTCAAACAAATGGTGTGATTGATGGAAGATGGTGTTTCATTAACGGAAACAACACGCCCCGTATCGCCAAAATCGATTTGAAAACGTTTGAAACAACGGAAGTAATCGAGATTCCAAACTCTGCTGGTAACCACAGTTCTTCTTACGTAACGGAGAACACCGAGTATGTTGTTGCAGGTACACGTTTTGCGGTTCCTGTTCCACAAAGAGATATGCCGATTAGTGAGTACAAGGGCAACTTTAAAGGTGCTTTGTCTTTCTTATCTGTAGATCAAGAGCATGGCGAAATGGACATCGCATTCCAAATTATGATGCCTGGTTTTGACTACGATAAGGCTCACCCTGGCCGTGGCGAATCTCACGGATGGTTCTTCTTCACAACTTATAATACAGAAGAGGCGGCTACGCTAATGGAAGTGAATTCTTCTCAGAACGATAAGGATTTCATCGCGG
>JBMYXX010000037.1:0-16546 GCA_049608805.1 Flavobacteriales bacterium
AACATTCATTCTACGGGAGGAGAAACAGCCGATGTTGGCGATTTGGTAAGAACCATTATTGTTGATTCTACCGTGACGGGTAGAATGAAGCGTTCTGAGGTGATTGACAATGCCAATATTCAGCCAGGAGATGTAATTGTTGGACTGAGTTCTTACGGACAAGCAACTTACGAGACTGAGTATAACGGTGGAATGGGAAGCAATGGTTTAACCGCTGCTAGGCATGACGTTTTCAATAATTCGTTGAAAGCCAAGTATCCTGAAAGCTTTGATGGTGCAATGGACCAAAGTTTAGTTTATTCGGGCAAGTACAACTTAACGGATAAGGTTGATGATGTTCCGTTGGATATGGGAAAGTTGGTGTTGTCGCCAACCCGAACATATGCTCCAATCATTAAGAAGATTCTTGATGCGCATCGGTCACAAATTCACGGGATGGTTCATTGCTCAGGTGGCGCACAAACTAAGGTGCTTCACTTCATAGAATCAGGACATGTAATCAAGGATAACTTCTTACCAGTTCCGCCATTGTTCAAAATCATCCAAGAAGAGTCTAACACTCCTTGGGCTGAGATGTACAAGGTGTTCAACATGGGCCACAGAATGGAGTTGTATCTTCCTGAGGAGATTGCCGCTGATGTAATTGAAATTTCCAAGAGTTTTAATGTTGATGCTCAAATTGTTGGAAGAGTGGAAGAAGGAGAAAAGAAACTTACTATTCGTTCAGAATTCGGAGAGTTTGAATACAGCTAATTATGGAACTTCTCGATAAGCTACGCGACATACAAAGACGATTTACTGATCTCGAAGGAAAGCTTGGGGATCCATCTGTGGTTGCAGATATGAAGTTGTTCATCAAAATCAACCGCGATTACCGTGGGTTAGAGCCAGTAGTAAAAGCGTCAAAAGAATACGAAAACGTAATTGAAAACATCGCCAGCAGCAAGGAAATTCTGGAGACAGAAAAAGACCCTGATTTTGTGGAGATGGCTCGGATGGAGCTTGATGAACTAGAAGCTAGAAAGACCCAGATAGAGGAGGAGTTGAGGCTTCTAATGTTGCCAAAAGATCCTGAAGACGACAAGAATGTTGTGCTAGAGATAAGGGCTGGAACAGGAGGGGATGAAGCAAGCATTTTTGCTGGTGACCTTTACAGAATGTACATGAAGTACATAGAAAGTAAAAAGTGGAAATCGTCTGTTCTTGTAGAAAATGAAGGAACTGCTGGAGGCTACAAAGAAGTAAATGTTAAGGTTGAAGGCGAAGGTGTTTACGGTATTCTTAAGTATGAGTCTGGAGTGCATCGTGTACAGCGCGTACCACAAACAGAATCGCAAGGACGAGTTCATACGTCAGCGGCAACCGTTGCTGTTATGCCAGAGGCAGAAGAGGTTGATGTAGAAATCAATCCAGCAGATGTAGAGATGCAGACTTCAAGGTCTGGTGGAGCTGGTGGACAGAATGTAAATAAGGTTGAAACCAAGGTTCAGTTAACGCACAAGCCTTCGGGAATTGTGGTTGTTTGTTCGGTTGAAAGGTCTCAGTTGAAAAACAGAAACCTGGCTATGGAAATGCTTCGTACACGTTTATACGAGCGTGAGTTGAGCAAACATTTGGATGATATTTCTAGTCAGAGAAAGACAATGGTTTCTTCTGGCGATAGGTCAGCAAAAATTAGAACCTACAATTATCCGCAAGGAAGAATTACTGACCATAGAATTAACCTCACGGTTTACGCATTGACAGATTTTATGAATGGAAACATTCAGGAAATGATTGATGCACTTGCTATGGCTGAGAACGCTGAGAAACTCAGAGTAGGGGAAACAATTTAAGGTGGAATTAGCGCCAAAAGCCGAAAAATTCAGAAGCCGAATGGACAACTGGTTGTTGTTCAATTTGTTCCTAATTATCAAGTTGCCTTTAGCTTGGATTGCTGGGGCTAGAGTGAAAAGAATTGCAGCAGACGGCTGCCAAATATCCATGCCTTACGGTTGGAGAAATCAGAACCCATTCAAGTCAATTTACTTTGCTGCGCAATGCATGTCTGCAGAAATGAGCACCGGAATGTTGTGCCTTTTGGCTATCGAACATAGTGGCGAAAGTGTAGCCATGCTTGTTTCTAAAAACGAGTGTGAATACACCAAAAAAGCAGATGGAAATGTAACCTTCACCTGCAAAGACGGACAGAAAATGTTTGATGCTGTTGCTGAAACATGCAGAACCGGAGAACCTGTTTTGGTTCCAATGCAAACCGTTGGCGTAATGGACAATGGAGTAGAGGTATCGAACTTTACTTTCACTTGGACTGTTAAGAAGCGAAGCCGCTAATCGGCAAACTCACTTAGCTTAATTCCTATATTCGAGCATGGCTACCAAAGTTCATACTTCAGAAGGCTGGTTATACGATGCAATTCTGCCCGATCCAGAATCGTGGCCGATTGTGCAATTATCGCGTAATCGCGAAGCTTTTATTGAGGAATTGGTAAAGCTTTCCATAGAGAATATCAAAGAATCGCTTGGTAATAATCCTGCCAATATTAAGGATGAATTGGCAAGAACGCTTTACACCGAGAAAATCAGGTTATCTCAAACACCTTGGAAGGCCGATGGCCCAGACGAGAAGGAATTCTGGTCTAAGGTGAAGAAAGACATGGTTCGTATTAATGCTGGCCACGAAAACCCACATGCGTTCGGCCATGAAGATTTAATCCAGCGAATTGTAACTCGCTACGCAGAAGAGATTGCCGGCATTTTTGATGTTAAGGCGTATGATTTCGCAAAGCGATTTACAACCTCCATGTTCTCCAGGTTGCTTAACGCATCTCAGGGTAAAGGAATTTCAAGATTTACAGAGAGCCGGCACAATCTGCATGACAAAATCCACTTGGTTGGTGAGATTGACCATGTGCGAGAATTAGCCAAAGAAGGAACAGTAATCATTGTCCCAACACATTCGAGTAACTTAGATTCAATGCTCATCGGTTGGGCTATTCAAAGTATTGGATTGCCGCCAGTTTTGTACGGAGCAGGATTGAATCTCTTCGGAATTAAGATTATGGCTTGGTTCATGAACCGATTGGGAGCCTACAAAGTTGACCGAAGAAAGAAGAATACGCTCTATCTCGAAACACTTAAAATGTATTCGGAGCTCTCGCTGAGGAAAGGCTGCAACGGCCTCTTTTTTCCAGGCGGAACACGAGCAAGAGATGGTAAAGTAGAGAAGCGATTAAAGCTTGGTCTTTTGGGAACCGCCTTGCAGGCACAACGAATGAATTTCGTTGACCACGGAGATGAAGGGAAGAAGATTTTTGTGGTTCCAGTTACTATCAACTACAATTTCGTTTTAGAAGCACAATCGCTTATTGACCAGCATCTGAAAAGAAGCGGACAAGAACTTTACTACGTAGAGAATGATGATTTTTCTACATCAAGCAAGATGCTGCGCTTTATCTATAATTTCTTTACAGCAACTTCAGAAATGGCCGTGAGATTTGGAAAGCCGATGGACCTTTTTGGAAATCGTGTTGATGAGAAAGGAGCGAGTTTTGACCCTTCGAACAACGAAGTTGATATCAAGAAATACTTCTATTCTAACGGAGAAATAAGCAAAGATGGTCAGCGAGATGCTGAATATACGCGCATGTTGGGTGAGAAAATTGTAGAGCGTTATCACGTTGAGACGCTCGTTTTTTCAAGCCAGATTTTGGCCTTTGCAGCTTTTAGAATCTTTAAAAAGCGCCATTCTAAAATGGACCTTTATGGTTTGATGAGATTACCATCAGATGATTTAATCATCAAGCCAAAAGAGCTGATGGATGCAGTTGACAAGATTGTTGGCCGACTGCGTGAAATGAGCAAGAATGGCGAGGTTCATATTGAGAAGGAAATTGAGGAAGGCAATATTGCCGATGTAGTGAAAAAAGGGATTGCCAACCTTGGAGTGTATCACGCCAAGTTGCCACTTATGTATAATGTCGAAGGCGATTTTCAATCTCAGGATATTAAAATCTTGTATTTCTACCACAACAGACTAGAAGGATATGGACTCCACAAATACATCTGAAAAAAAGGCGCCAGTTGGTGTAGTTGGCTCGGGTAGTTTCGGGTCTGCTATTTCAAATCTGTTGGCCGAAAATCAGCAGGTTTACCTGCATACAAGAAACCAAGAGTTAGCCGATTCTATAAATACTTCGAGAGATAATCGGGGTAGAAAAATGCATGAGAATATTGTTGCAACTGGCGATATAGCTGAGGTTGCGGCCAACTGCAGCCTCATTTATCCCATTGTTCCTTCGGCTTATTTCAGAGAGTCGATGCAATTGCTTGGGCCGCATTTAACACCCGAGCATATTCTAATTCATGGCACCAAGGGAGTTGATATTCAACTACCCGAGGGAGATACGCTAACCGCGGATTATAAACTGAATCCGAATAAGGTGAACACCATGACCGAGGTGATTTTGCAAGAAACAATCGTTAGGCGAGTTGGCTGTTTGGCTGGGCCAAATTTGGCTTCCGAGATTGCCGATGGACAACCTGCTGCAACGGTTATTGCCAGTCATTTTGATGAGGTGATAAAGCTTGGACAACGAACGTTGCGTACATCAAATTTTCAGGTGTACGGTAGCCATGATTTAACGGGAGTGGAGATTGCTGGCGTGCTGAAAAACGTGATTGCGTTGGCGGCTGGTGCGCTAAATGGTTTGGGTTATGGCGAGAACGCAAAAGCTTTGCTCATTAGTCGCGGATTGGTTGAGATGATTCATATTGGAAAGCATTTGGGTGGAGATATAACGGCATTCTTGGGTCTTGCAGGAATTGGCGATTTGATTGCCACTTGTTCAAGTTCTAGAAGTAGGAACTATACCGTAGGTTATCGTTTAGCCAAAGGCGAAACCCTTACCGCAATTTTGGCTGATATGGAAGAAGTTGCTGAGGGTTTGAATACGTTGCGCATATCTAGAGCAATGGCTAATTATTTAGGCTTCAGAGCGCCTCTTACAGAAACGATTTACGAAACACTTTATGGCGACAAAACGGTTGAAGAAGGGTTAGAATACCTGATGAAGTTTCCGTTTTACATTGATATAGACAAGTCGCTTTTTTCTAGCTAACCTCTTTTTACCTGTGTTGCGCTTCCCTGACAAGTTGGGAGAACCAGCATGTCTGCAACATTCACATGTTTTGGCCGCGTTGCTGCGAAGACAATACAATCGGCAATGTCTTTGGCTGTGAGCGCTTCCATTCCATCATAAACGGTTTTAGCACGGTTTTCATCTCCATGAAACCGAACAATAGAAAACTCTGTTTCGACCAAGCCAGGCGCAACGTTGGTGACTTTGATATTCTTGTCGTAAAGCTCTTTACGTAAGCCTTCAGAAATGGCATGCACTGCGTGCTTTGTAGCGCAATACACGTTTCCGTTGTTATATACCTCAACTCCAGCGATGGAACCGACATTGATAATATGTCCAGAACGAGCATCAACCATTCTTGGAGCAATTTCTCGGGTGATGTAAAGCAAACCTTTCACGTTGGTGTCAATCATCTTTTCCCAGTCGTCAACATCTCCTTCATAAAGTGGGGATAGGCCAGATGCCAAACCAGCATTATTTACCAACACATCTATCGTTTGATTGCCAATTTCATTCCTGCAAAAGTTCTCAACTTCTGCTTTTACCCGAATGTCAAATGCATGAACAGAAACGGATATTTCGTACTTAGATTCTAAATCTGATTTCAGTTTTTCGAGACGCTCCTTTCTTCTTCCCGTAAGGATGAGGTTGTAACCTAAGTTGGTAAATTCAATGGCGGTTGCTTCGCCAATTCCTGCAGTGGCTCCTGTAATTATTGCTGTTTTTGACATGGACGAAAAATACGATTCTTCGTCATTGCGAGTGAGTCCCGATAGTTATCGGGACGAACGCGGCAATCTTTTGGATGGACTGTAACTAATTCACACTTATCAACATGGCAATGAGTTGGGCGAATGGCGTTGTAAATTCGAATTTTCAAAGAAAAGGCATGGAAGAAGTATGTAAGTTAACCGGTCTTGCTATAAAGAAATTTGAACGAAGTAGTAATGCTATTACATATGAGGTTTCTTTTGGAGAATTGGGTTGGAAAACAATAAGTATTTGTGATAAGTGCTCAAAGAAGTCTCCTGAAGATGTTTTAGGAATATCCTCTGCTGAGTTTCAACGGACTATGATCGGTTTAATCACGAATGGACATTTCTTTCCAGAGAATTATAGGAGGATTCATCTTGAAAGTGCGTTAAGCCAAACGTTTGAAGAGATTTGTTTGGATAAAGTATTGAAAGAGTCCTTTTATCCTAAGTCCACTAAGGATAGGAGACATCAGTTCTTTAAATATCTCTACAGTTTGCAACCATTCGATTGTGGAGCGATCGAATTTGACACCAAGGACATTGGTTTTTGGGGAAAGAATTACTACTTGAATAAAGATGAGTGTGTTTTGGTGTTGAGGTATTTCGAGGACCGTGGCTTAATCAAGATATCAGATTTTGCTCAAGGTAACATGGAGATAAGATTTACTCATCAAGGGTTAAACGAGATTGACCGAATAGGACTGGAGTACAGTCAATCTAACTACGGGTTCGTAGCCATGTCTTTTTCTGACCATACTATGCCCATAAGAGTAGCAATAAAAGCGGCTATTAAAAACGCAGGCTATGAACCAGCAGTTGTTGATGAGCAACAAGCAAAGAATGACCAAACCATTCCTGATAAGATTTTCTCGTCTATTAGGGAAGCTCGTTTTTGTGTAGCTGACTTTACAGAACATAAGAATGGAGTTTACTTTGAGGCTGGTTATGCAGTTGGATTGGGAATACCTGTCTTCTACACCTGTCAAGAAGATGATTTTCACAAGAACGCCCATTTTGATGTGAAGCAACTTCAGCAAATCCTGTACAAAACGCCTGACGAATTACAAGAAAAATTGGAGGAAAAAATTAAGGCTTGGATTAGATAGAGATTGCTTCGTTCCTCGCAATGACGTTTCGGGTTGCGCCCGCGTTAGGGATTGAAGCGGCATCCTTTTTTTTATGGCTAACATTTCGTCTTTCGATACAATTTCGATTGCATCGAAATCACTCAAGATGACCCTCAATGTCTGCTGAAAAAAAAAGATGAAGCGGAAAGCCCGGCCCTCTTGGGTAACGCCCAAATGTTAAATATTGAGTTCATACCACGTTAAAAACTAAATAAATAGTTGTATAACTATAAAATTAGTTATAGGTTTGGTGTATGAAAGATTTGACAAAAGCTGAAGAACAGGTGATGCATGCGCTTTGGAAGCTCGAGAAAGCATTTGTAAAGGATGTGATTGAGGAGTTTCCGGAGCCGAAACCTGCGTACAATACGGTGAGTACGATTATCCGCATTTTGGAAAAAAAGGAGTTTGTGAGTTACAAGGCGTTTGGGAAAACGCATCAGTATTTCCCGATTGTGAGCAAGGATGATTACACCAAGCATACGGCAGGGCAGTTGGTTGATAATTACTTCGAGGGTTCGTTTAAAAACCTCGTTTCATTTTTTGTGAAAGACAATGAAATGACGGTAAAAGAAATGGACGAATTGATGAAGGTGATTGAATCTAAACGAGAGAAGAATGGGTGAGTTTATCCGGTTTCTGTTAATCAGTAACGTTTCGTTGCTTGTTGTTTGGCTCGGCTATAAGCTGTTGCTGAATAAGAACACATTTCATGGTTTGAACCGTGCTTATTTGTTGGTGGGTTCGGTGCTATCGTTAATCGTTCCGTTTATACCAATTGGGAGAGCGACTTCTGAAACATTGGTTGGATTTCAACTGCCAGCAATCGAGGTGGGGAGTGGTATTGTTCCAACTGAGGCGTTCTCGCTTCCTGTGAATTTTTACTCCATTGTTTACGCCTTTGGAGCCATGGTGGCGCTTTGGCTTTTTGCAAAGTCGGTTTCGAGTTTAGTTAAGTTGGTTAGAGAGTCGGAATCTGAGATTTTGATGGGAGAATTGGTACTGCGTTCAGACAAGGCTGGGCCATTTTCGTTTTTGTCTATCATTCATTTACCAAAGAAGCTTTCTACTACCAATTTAGAAACCATTTTACGGCACGAAATGGCGCATGTTCAGCTCGGTCATTCTTATGATGTGTTGTGGCTGAGCTTCCTTCGCATTCTATTTTGGTTCAACCCGTTGTTGACCTATTATTTGCGCACCATTCAAGAAATCCACGAGTATCAGGCAGATGCTCTCACACATATATCTTCTACCAAGGAGCACTACGTTAAGGTTCAATTGGATCAACTGTTTCAGCTACCGTCAGATCTTTCATTTGCTAACAGTTTTTACAATTCTATTAATCTTAAAAAACGAGTAAACATGATCTATTCAGAAAAAACATCGAAGTGGGGAATTACGCGCTATTTAGTTGCAATTCCTCTTGGAGCAGCTATTTGTTTGTTGGTGGCTTGCACCGATTCTGTGCCACCGCCACCGCCACCGCCTCCTTCCACAGCTGAGGTTGAGGCAAGTCCCAAAAAGCAGGATTACAGTTCGAAAGAAGTGGATGAGATGCCAGAGTTCCCTGGGGGAATGGAAGAGCTGGGTAAGTTTCTTGGTGCTACCATTAAGTATCCTAAAGAAGCCGAAAAAGACGGGATTGAAGGCCGAGTTTATATTCAATTCATCGTTACAGAAGAAGGACAAGTGGTTAAAGCTATTCCGACTAATAGTGTGAGAGAGGATATAGATAAAGAGGCGGTGCGTGCGGTTCTAGAAATGCCTAAATGGTCACCCGGAATCAAAGACGGAAAACCCGTTGCCGTGGAAATGACGCTACCAATCGTTTTTAAGTTGGATTAGCGTTCAACTTGGTTTATGAGAGAAATCCCATCTGCGAAAGCGGGTGGGATTTTTTATTTGCATAAGTGATACTAAAATGATATCATTGTAGTGTTAAATTAAATTAGAAGAAGATGAAAGAGGAAAAAACAGTAGTACCAAAATCAGGATGGGTAATGTTGCTCGTAATCCTAGCGTTAACCACAGTGATTGTGGCTGTAGCAGCATCACTTCACTTACCCGGTGTTCTTACGCTAACATTCATACCATTAATAATGTCTATTGGGTTTTTCATAGTAAACCCGAACCAATCAACTGTGCTGATTCTATTTGGTAAGTATCAAGGAACGGTTAAGACGGATGGTTTTTTCTGGGTGAATCCTTTTAACGTAAAGCGGAAGATTTCCTTAAGAGCTCACAACTTTGATAATGAACCAATCAAGGTGAACGATAAGCTTGGTAACCCAATTATGATTGGAGCTGTGGTTGTTTGGAAAGTGAAAGACACGTACAAAGCGGCTTTCGATGTAAACGAGTATCAGGAGTTTGTTGGAATTCAAAGCGAAGCGGCACTAAGAAGAATGGCCGGCCATTATCCGTATGATGAGTTTCATGATGAAGGAGAGGAAGGCGAAGTGTCTTTACGTTCTGGAGGAGCAGAAGTGAATAATGAGTTAGAAGAAGCTTTGGATAGACGTCTCGCGATAGCAGGAATTGAGGTGCTTGAAGCTAGATTGAGTCATTTGGCATATGCCAACGAAATTGCAGGAGCTATGCTTCAAAGACAGCAGGCAACCGCTATTGTAGCAGCCAGACGCAAAATAGTTGAAGGTGCTGTTGGAATGGTTGAAATGGCACTGGATGAGTTGAATGAGAAGTCGATTGTTGATTTGGATGACGAGAAAAAAGCGGCCATGGTAAGTAATTTGATGGTAGTTCTTTGCTCCGATAAAAGCGCATCGCCAGTTGTAAATACAGGCTCGCTTTATAACTAGGAAGTCATGAAAAAGTACAAGATTTTTAAGAAGAAAATGTTTGAAGGAACGGAGAAGTTCGAAGCGAGACTGAACGATGAATGTCGGAAAGGCTACCGCCCAATTTCCATGACTTACGACCACACAACAGGACTTTGTGTCTTGCTAGAAAAGACAAGTTAAACTGAGAGGCAAATGCCTAAGAAGAAGCCGTTTGTGTTACGTCTCGATCCTGAGACAATGAAAGCCATTGAAAAATGGGCTGCGGACGAATTCCGCAGTTCTAATGGTCAGTTAGAGTGGATTGTAAACAAGGCGCTGAAAGAGGCGAAGCGTTTACCGAAAAAGAAACCGGGAGATGAGTAAGAATCGATTTACATGTTCTAAATGCAGTAGCCGCCAATACAGTTCTGGTGAGGTAAGGACAACCGGAGGGTTCTGGAGTAAGATTTTCAATATTCAGAACCGAAAGTTTATCACCATTTCTTGCGAGAAATGTGGTTATACGGAGTTTTATAATCAGAAGGGTAGCAGCACCGCAGAGAACATTCTTGATTTGTTTACGAACTAAACAAGTTACTTCGGGTGCACGACAAAAAGAACATCAGAACCTCCATTTACCATTGATGTTCCTGTAATTAGATAAGCCTTTGGTGTTTCTATGATGTCGTTGCCGCGTTGGTCGCCCATTCCGCCAAAGTTCAATTCCTCCAATAAGTTTCCGTCAGCATCCGTTTTCACGAAGTAAACCTGCTCATCATTCCCAAAGCTATTTGTTCTGCCTAGAAAGATGTGGTTGCCATCGTAGTCAGATAAAACGCTTTCGCCACCTTCATGTTCGGTGGTGGTTCCAAAATGCGTTTCCCAAAGAATGTTTCCGTTTACGTCAAGCTTAGTGGCTAATAGAGAATGGTTAGGTTCTTCGCTGGCCGAGTGATTGCTCATCACGTAGCTCCCATCCCAAGTTTCTGCAATTCCTTGGCTTTCTTCATAATCTGCGCCTCCGTAGAAAAAGGAAGCCAAACTATCGCCATCGGTACTAACGCCTTGCAAGTAAATGTCTCTGTTTCCAGCGCCAAAACTTTCTGTGAAACCTAATAACATCACCTGAAAACTGGAAGCTTGAATGAGTTCAGAGCCACCATCCAGACTTACACCGCCAAAGGTTCTGCTCCAGATTTCATTTCCATCCGAATCTGTTTTGATTACGTACATATCTGCAACACCAGCACCAAAACTTTGGGTTGTGCCGATAATCATCAAATCGCCATTATCTAATTCAATTACATCTCGTCCTTGGTCAGCTAATGGTCCACCAAATGTTCTTTCCCAAACAGTTTGACCTTCGTCATCGAGTTTAGCAAGAAAGACATCTTGGTTGCCTACTTCGTCTTCCTCTGAGCCAATGAGGAGAAGCTTATCATCATTAGTGCAGATTATTCCATTCCCTTTGCTTTGGTTGCCAATTTCTTTCGTCCAAAGTAAGTCTGCGTTTTCATCTAGCTTAAGAATGATGGCTCTGGAGCTTCCTCCAACGGTAGAGGTCCCCGAAATGTAGATGGATTGAAATCCAGAAACAAGACCATTTGCTACTTGGTTTCCTGATAAGGAGAAGGCTCTTTCGGTATGCTCTAATCGGGCGGTTGGGTTGGGTTCCTTTTTGCAAGAAGAGCAGCATAAGCCGAGAATTAAAGCGGCAAGGACTAATCGAGTCATGGCCGACTAACGAATTTCGTGGCTAGAAATTGTAACAAGCTTACACTTGTTTTTCTTCTTGTGAAACCGAGTAAATGTGCCTCTATGTAACTATGAAAACAAGTATTGAAACAACGGTACAACCAATTATGAATAACGTTAAAACAGTAAGGAATAACTCTCGTCTTCGCTTTTCTTTTAGTTTGATTTTAAATCGCTCAAACTGAGCAGGACTCAGCTTTTTATCGACAATAACCCTATCGCTTTCATTATACGAAGCAGAAATTTCTTGGAAACTACGCTTCACTAAGCGCTGTCCGCGATTGTACTTTAAACTACCGTTGGCTTCTGATGCAAACATCATGGCTAGAAGATACGGTATATGAGGCAGATTTCCTAGCTAATTGCTTCCAGTAACTCGGTTAGGTTTTTGTCTAAACCAGCTTTCAACTCAGCATTCATTTCATTGTTTACAAGGTTCTGGTGAAAGCTTGGTAAGCTAAACGGCCCAATCAGTTTTGCTCCCCAATAAGGTATGATGGCCGCTAGGTGATTAAGCACTGTTGCGCCACCTCTTGCTCCAGGAGAAGTTGACATGAGCAATACTGGTTTGTCCTGAAAAGTTGTGCCTTCAGTTCTAGAAAGCCAGTCCATTGTGTTTTTCAATCCGCCAGGAATACTGCCATTGTATTCAGGTGTAGAAAGTATGAAAGCATCGGCCTGGTCAAATTCATTTCTCAGTCTAGCAATGCCTTCCGGAATGCCTTCTTTTTCTTGTTCGGCAGAATAAATCGGGGCTGCATAATCTGCAAGTCGAATGATTTTTACCTCGGCTTTATCAATAGAATTTACGGCAAATTCAACTAGTTGATGGTTTATAGATTCTTGGCTCATGCTGCCAGAAAAGGCTAACATTTTCTTCATTTTTCTAATCTGTTTATCAATTTAACAACGGTTGCTTCAAGTTGTTTTTCTCTTGAACCGTAATAATACGAGACATTATTGCAGGGATTGGCGTCATACCTACGACAACTAAGGCTATCAGAAAACGTTCTTTTGTAGCCACACAAATCACGCTACATGAAAAAGGTATTTCTACTCATTTGCATACTTGTTGGTGCCACGTTAAATCAGAATGTTTTAGCGCAAGCGCTGAACACATCACTACTTGGTCATTTACCGTACAGCCAATCTTTAAGTGAAGTTAGAGGAGCCGAGCACAATGGAAGAGAGTATGCTCTTGTAGGAGTTTACAATGGCTTTTCAATTGTAGATGTAACCAATCCGGCTACACCAACAGAAGTGTTTTTTGAAGCTGGCCCAAATTCAATTTGGAGAGACCCATTTTACCACAACGGTCATGCGTATTGCGTAACCGAGGGTGGGGGAGGACTACTTATTGTTGATATGAGTGGCTTGCCAGGAAGTACGCCACTAACATCTACGTTATACACAGGGAGTACCTACAACATATCCTCTGCGCACAATATGTTTATTGAGGAGGCCACCGACCGCGCCTACATTTTTGGTTCAAACGATATTGATGGAGTAATTATCCTTGATATATCCAGTCCAATGAGCCCGGTTGAAATTGGGGTTTGGAACGACTTTTACATACACGATGGTTTTGTGCGTGGAGATACGCTTTGGGCAAGTTGCTTAGAAGATGGTTCGTTTTTAGTGGATGTGTCTGTTGCAAGCAGCCCTGTTGTAATGGCCAATTGGGATACACCAAGCGAATTTTCCCATAATATTTGGCCTTCTGATGATAACTCAACCTGTTATACAACCGATGAGGTTATAAGCGGTTTTGTAGCCTCTTACGATATGGCAGATTTAGGAAACGTGGTTGAACTAGACAGAACCAGACATCCACTTTCTGAGAGTGTAATTCCTCATAACGCCCACTTTATTAACGATTATGTGGTCAGTTCACATTACAAAGATGGATTAACCATTCATGATGTTTCCGACCCTGCCAATATGGTTCTCACAGGTTACTACGATTCTAGCCCGCTAACTGGCGGAGGATTTAATGGTGCGTGGGGAGCTTGGCCTTATCTCCCTTCGGGAAATGTGCTTGTGGCAGATATTGAAGAAGGACTTTTTATCGTAAACGTAAACTATGAGCGAGCTGCTCGTATTCAAGGTAACGTAACCAATTTCGATACTGGTAATCCGTTAAACGGTGTGCTGATTGAAGTTGTAGGAGCAAACCTTAATGAGAGCACAGATTTGTTCGGATTCTACGCTTCCGGAACAGAAGCCGCAGGTACGTATGATGTAACCTTCGCTAAAGGCGGATTCTTACCACAGACCATTTCTGGAGTTAGTTTGGTTAATGGCGAAGTTGAAATATTGGATGTTGCACTAACGCCAGATACGCCCTTTAACCTTTCTGGGTTAGTTTCTGAAGAAGGAACAGGAGATCCAATTGAAGGAGCAACCCTTCAGTTTACAAACCCATTTTTCGACATAGAACTAGATTCCGATGCTAGCGGAAACTACACCGATAACGCATTCTTTGCAGGTCAGTATGAAGTAACGGTTGCAGCTTGGGGTTATGTTGGAGAGTGTGCAGTAATTGATTTGAGTTCTTCGGGAATACCACCGAGTTTTGAACTTCAAAAAGGATATCATGATGATTTTACGCTTGATTTGGGCTGGGAAAGTTCTGGAAACGCAACCACAGGAGATTGGGAAAGAGTTGTTCCAACCGAAACAACATTCGAATCTTTTATAGCTAACCCAGGTGTAGATTCAGACGGAGATTGCGGAACTAAAGCATTTGTAACCGGTAATGGCGGAGGTTCTGCAGGTACCGATGATGTTGATGATGGACTTGTAGTTCTCAAGTCGCCAGTAATGGATTTGTCAACCTACAATAACCCATTCATACATTTCGATTATTGGTTCTTTAACGATGGAAGTTCTGCTAATCCGAATGACGAGTTTGTGGTTAAAATAGATGACGGAACCAACGTTGTGATGTTGAGCTCTTTACCATTAACCAATAATGAATGGACGCATTGGAGCAGAAGTTTGGTGTCCGATGTTGCGCTTACTTCGACAATGCAACTCATAATAGAGGTAGAAGATGAAGATCCGGGTCATTTGCTTGAAGGAGGGCTTGACAAGTTCAGGGTAACTGAAGGAACCTCAATAACGGAGAACGAACAAACGCTTGTTTCACTTTACCCAAATCCTGCGAACAATTTCGTTAACCTGGTGGTTGATAATTCAGGTTCTCTAAATATTTTGGATGTTTCTGGTAAGCAAGTTGGAACTCAACTGATACTCAAGCAAGGAGTCAACCGAATTCAGGTTCCAGCCGCTGCAGGTGTCTATTTATGCGAGATAATGGTTAACAATGAACGTCACGTTCAGAGGTTGCTAGTTCAGTAGCGAATAACGAATTTCGCGCTTTGAAAATCGGAAGATTTTCGTATTTTAAGAACCATTCACTTTAAACTATGGAAATGGAGAGCGATACTATGCAAATTAAGGTAGAGAGGGTTTCTAGTACTAGAATTCACGAGGTAGATTTTGATAATATCCCGTTTGGACGTGAGTTTGCCGACCACATGTTTATAGCTGATTATGCTGATGGCAAGTGGGGCGATTTTAGAATTGTGCCTTATGGTAATATGGAGTTTACTCCTGCCATGCTCGGTTTGCATTATGGGCAAACCATTTTTGAAGGGATGAAAGCCTACCGAAATCATGATGGTGATGTGATGATGTTCAGACCAATGGACAACTTTAATCGACTTAACGTTTCGGCAGAAAGAATGTGCATGCCAACAATTCCTGCAGATTTGATGATGGAAGCGTTGCAAGAGTTGATTAAGATTGACTCTGAGTGGGTTCCTAAGAACAGGGAAGCCGCTTTGTACATACGTCCGTTCATGTTTGCAACAGATGAGTTCTTGGGTGTTAAACCGTCAGATACATACAGATGCGCCATTTTTACTGGTCCTGTAGGTCCTTATTATACTACACCGCTAAAAGTGGTAGTTGAGCAACATTACACGAGAGCCGCTAAGGGCGGTACAGGCTTTGCTAAATCTGGCGGTAACTATGGAGGTTCGCTTTATCCTACGCGTTTAGCGCAAGAAAAAGGCTATCATCAAATTCTTTGGACAGATTCTAAAGAACATAAGTTCATTGAAGAAAGCGGCACCATGAACGTAATGTTCCAAATTGGAGATACGTTAGTAACTCCGCCAACAGGCGATACCATACTCAAAGGAATTACCAGAGATAGCGTGCTTAAGCTAGCAGCCGATTATGGTATGGAAGTAGAGGAGAGAAAAATAAGTATTGATGAAATTTTGGTTGCTCATCAAGGTGGCCAGTTGCTAGATGCCTTCGGAGTTGGAACAGCTGCCACTATTGCTCCAATTGAGTTAATCGGTTATAATGATGATGACTTGATTCTACCGCCAGTAGAAAATCGTACACTTTCAAAGCGTATTTCAGAAGGACTTAAGGCTATCCGATATGGCGAAGTAGAAGATAAGTTTGGATGGATGGTAAGTATGAACTGATGAACAAGTTTCTCTCCTTATTAATTGCTCCATTTCTTCTTGCAGGATGTACAAAATGTGTTGAATGTGAGATTAAACTAAAGGAATCTCAAACCGTTATTGGTTCGGTAGAAGAGTTTTGCGGAACAACCAAAAAGGTTGAGGGCGAAGAGGAAAGGCTAAGAGATGAGTTTACCTGTATAGAGTGTAATGTTTTTACAGGTTCAGGTGTTGTTAATTCTGGCGTGCAGTGTGGCGATAGGTCTTACACAGATAGCATCCAGTCTGGATGGCAACAAGCCGCTTTTGATATAGGTACAGAAGCAAACTGTATTTATTACAGAGACACGGCAAATGTCATCTGCGTTTTGAAACAGTAAAGAAAGTTTCTTTCTAGTACGTGCTTACGTATCCAGAGCCAATCCACACAGCATCTTCATCACCCGTGTAAAGAGACACTTTGTAAGAGCCTCTATCTTTTAGGTTAATGTTAAAGTTGGC
>JBMYXX010000038.1:0-16391 GCA_049608805.1 Flavobacteriales bacterium
CTGTGATGATGACGCGATTTTGGCTTCAAATACATCCACACTTCCCATTGTTGCTATTGGCGGAAAGCTGAAAGACCCTAGTCGAGTTATTGGAATACACTTCTTCAATCCTGCGCCTTTGATGGCTTTGGTTGAGGTTATTCCGAGCATGCTTACGCGAGACGGTTTGGCTGAGGAAATGGTCGAGTTAATGAAAGTTTGGGGTAAAGTTCCTGTAATAGCGAAAGACACGCCAGGGTTTATTGTCAATCGTGTGGCACGTCCGTTTTACGGAGAATCAATCAGAATTTTGGAAGAAGGAATTGCCGATGAAGCAACAATCGATTGGGCGTTGAAAGAAATTGGCGGGTTCAGAATGGGGCCGTTTGAATTGATGGATTTAATTGGTAACGACATCAACTTTGCCGTTACATCAACCGCTTTCAAATCCTTCTTCTATGATGGACGATATCGACCATCTGTCATTCAACAACGGTTGGTTGAGGGCGGTTTGCTTGGCAGAAAATCGGGAAGAGGTTACTACGATTATTCTGAAGGAGCCGAAAAACCAGAACCAAATAAAAGCAACGCTTTAGGAGAGTTAATTGTCAACCGAGTTTTGTGCCTACTGATCAATTCGGCCGTTGATGCGTTACACTATAACGTGGCTTCCAAAGAAGACCTTGATTTAGCCATGACCAAAGGGGTGAATTACCCAAAAGGTCTGTTGGCTTGGGGAGACGAAAGAGGCTTGGAAAATGTGCTAAATCGGATTGATTCTTTGTACGATGATTACCGTGAAGATAGATACAGAGCTTGCGTTTTGCTGAGGCGAATGGTGGCTCAAAACGAAACTTTTTACTCATAAAAACACAAAATGGCGAATTACAATAACATGAACGATCGAGCAGTAAAAGCATCTAGAACAGCAATAATTGCTGGTGTGGTAATCGTGTTCCTTCTCATCGGGATTTTCAAAATGTCGATTACGATTAACGCTGGAGAAGCTGGCGTTCTTTTCAAAACCTTTGGCGGTGGGGTTGATACCGAACAAACGTATGGAGAAGGTTTCCACGTTATTGCTCCTTGGAACAAGATGATTCGGTATGAAGTGAGACAAAATGAACTGTTGGAGCAGATGGCGGTACTTTCTGCAAATGGTCTTGAAATTACGGTTGATTTGAGCGCGTGGTATCATCCAGAGTTTTCAAAACTTCCGCAATTGCACCAAGAAAAAGGGCAGGATTATTTGAATCGATTGGTGAAGCCAGCAGTTCGGTCAGCCACACGATCGGTTGTTGGACGCTATACACCAGAGCAGATTTATTCAAGCAAGCGAGATGCTATTCAGAAGGAGATTTATGAGGAAACCAAAGCAATTTTGGACCCGCAATATGTCCAGTTGAATGAGGTTTTGGTTCGAGATATAACCTTGCCACCAACCATTAAAACGGCAATTGAAAACAAGCTAAAACAAGAGCAATCTTCATTGGAGTACGAATTCCGACTTCAGCGTGAGCAGAAAGAAGCCGAGCGTATTCGGATTGAAGCTGAAGGAAAGGCCGCTGCCAACAGAATTCTAAATGCTTCGCTAACGGATAAAATCCTGAAAGAGAAAGGGATAGCGGCAACTTTAGAATTGTCAAAATCGCCAAATGCAAAGGTTGTAGTTGTGGGTAATGACGATGGACTGCCACTAATTCTTGGCGGAAACTAATTCGGCTGAATGGCAGAATCTCGCGCTTCGGCAATAGTTGACGAAATGTTCAACAACGATCCATTCAGTAAATGGCTCGGAATTGAACGTGTTGAGGAAAGTGCTGGCTTTTGCGTGCTTAGAATGACTGTTCGGAAGGAAATGCTGAACGGGTTTTCAGTTGCGCACGGTGGAATTACTTACAGCTTAGCAGATTCGGCTTTGGCGTTTGCCGCCAATTCACATGGCGTTCAAAGCATGAGTATTGAGACTTCTATTTCTCACACGAAAAAAGTGGAAGAAGGAGATGTGCTGACAGCCAAAACAAAGGAGATTAGCTTGACTAAACGCGTTGGTATTTATCAAATCGATATAACCAACCAGAACAATGATATTGTAGCGCTTTTTAAAGGAACAGTATATGGAACAGGTAAGGAATGGGAAATATGAAAGACGTATTTATAGTTGATGCAATTAGAACGCCAATCGGAAATTTTGGAGGAACATTAGCTCCGGTTAGGACGGATGATTTAGCGGCTATTCCAATCCGAGAATTGATGAAACGAAACCCAAATTTAGATCCTTCCGCTATTGAGGATTTGATTTTTGGCTGCGCGAATCAAGCAGGAGAAGACAACAGAAATGTTGCCAGAATGGCGCTTCTTTTAGCGGGGCTTCCTTGGTCGGTTGGAGGTGAAACGGTAAACCGTTTGTGCTCTTCAGGAATGGCATCGACTATCAACGCAGCTCGTGCTATTCAAACAGGAAATGGTGATTTGTACGTTTCTGGTGGAGTAGAACACATGACACGCGGACCGTGGGTTATTTCTAAAGCTAGTAAACCATTTGGTCGCGATGCAGAAATGCACGACACGAGCTTCGGATGGCGATTCATCAACCCAAAAATGAAGGAGTTGTACGGAACGGACGGAATGGGAACAACTGCCGAAAATCTCGTTGAGATGTACGGAATTGAGCGAGAGGCTCAGGATTTGTTTGCCTACAATTCGCATATGAAAGCTGCTGCGGCAAGAGAATCCGGGCGCTTAGCAGAGGAAATTGTTTCAGTAGAAATTCCTCAGCGTAAAAAAGACCCTATTATCTTTTCTCAGGATGAGTTTATCAAGCCAAACACCTCGCTTGAAGTGCTTGGAAAGCTAAGAGCCGCATTTAAGAAAGACGGTTCGGTGACAGCAGGGAATAGTTCTGGGTTGAATGATGGCGCAGCTGCAATGCTTGTAGCTTCTGAGCAAGGCTTGAAAGACCACAGTCTAAAGCCAATGGCGCGAATAGTTTCTGCGGCTGTTGCAGGTGTCGAACCTCGAATTATGGGAATCGGTCCAGTTTACGCATCTGAGAAAGCACTGAACCGCGCAGGTTTAACGCTAGACCAAATGGATGTGATTGAATTGAATGAGGCATTCGCGGCTCAATCATTAGCGTGCACACGAAAAATGGGATTGGCCGATAACGACCCAAGAGTAAACCCAAATGGCGGAGCGATTGCAATTGGCCATCCGTTAGGAATGAGCGGTGCAAGAATTTTGCAAACTGCTGCAATTCAGTTACAGAAAACCCAAAAGCAATATGCTTTGGTTACCATGTGCATTGGAGTAGGACAGGGCTACGCCACGATTATCGAAAGAGCGTAACAAGTTAGACTTGCGAGGTTTTCAAAACCTCGTAGGTCTGGTTGACTTTTTAAGAATTGGCCGCCAAATAATCATCAACCAGTTTGATGTGATTCGTTTTTTCAGAATCACTCAAAAAGCTAGTCTCAAAGCTGATTTTGGCAAGTTCTGTCAGTTCCTCTTTTGTGAGATTTAGCGCTTCGGCCGTAGCCAAATAGTTATTGTTCATGTGGCCGCCAAAGTAGGCTGGGTCATCAGAGTTTATAGATGGTTTTAAGCCTTTTTGAAGCATTGTTCTAAGCGGGTGCGCTTTCAAATCGTCAACAACACAAAGTTTTAAGTTTGAGAGTGGACAAACCGTTAAACCCATTTTTCGCGAAGCTAATTCTTGAACAAGTTTTTCATCTTCTAAGCAGCGGTTTCCGTGGTCAAGGCGGTCAACGTTTAGCAAATTCAGCGCCTCCCAAACATATTCGGCTGGACCTTCTTCTCCAGCATGAGCAACCAATTTAAAACCAGCTTCCTTCGCCTTTTTGTACACACGTTCAAACTTTGATGGCGGATTTCCCAATTCGGAAGAATCCAATCCAATTGCCGTGATTTTATCCTGATGCCGCAAACCGTCTTCCAGCGTTTTAAAGGCAGATTCTTCATCTAAATGACGCAGGAAACTCATGATTAAAACGGTGGTCATTCCCAATTTTGATTGGGCATCTTTTAGTGCTTTGTCTATTCCATTAATAACGGTATCAAACGGAATTCCTCTGTCTGTATGCCCTTGCGGGTCGAACATGATTTCCGTGTGAATCACATTTTCTAAATACATTTTGCTCAAATATGCCCAAGTCAAATCGTAGAAATCCTGCTCGGTTGTGAGCACGTTCATGCCTTCATAATAAATGTCGAGAAAATCTTGAAGATTACTGAAGTTGTAAGCTTCTCTAACTTCTTCAACTGAGTTGAATCGAATCTTTTTCTGGTTACGCTGTGCGATTTCAAACATCAATTCTGGTTCGAAAGAACCTTCAATGTGGAGATGCAATTCAGCTTTCGGTAAGCCTTCAATAAATTCTTTGATTGACATAGTTAGATGGTTTTCGGCAAAGTAAGTTTTTTGAGCTCACAGATTTAACTCCTTATTCGTATTGCTCTAATTATCCCTTATTTTGAACTCGAAATAAGACTTGCTATGAATCCGAAAGTAGATGCATATTTAGATGAAAAAGCCAACGATTGGCAACGGCCTATTCTCGATACGGTTCGTAAATGCGTTTTAGCCTGCGGCTTGAAGGAAGAAATTAAGTGGGGCATTCCGAGCTACAATCACCATGGAAACGTATTAGGTTTTGCCGCTTTTAAGCATCATTGTGGCTTGTGGTTTCACGAAGGGGCTTTGCTTAAGGATAAAGCTAAAGTGCTTCAGAATGCACAAGAAGGAAAGACAACCGCCATGCGCCAATGGCGATTTGAGGAAGGAGATACGGTTGATGAAAAACTGTTAAAGCAGTACGTTTCGGAAGCTTCGCTGAATATGGAGAAAGGCATTAAAACGCCAAAGAAGAAGATAGTGGTTGAAGTTCCAGGATTGCTTCAAAAAGCAATGGAAGCAGAACCCGAGGTTCTGGAATATTTCAATTCGCTGGCTCCTTCGCACCGAAGAGAATACGCCCAACATATTTCCGAAGCAAAGCAAGAAGCTACACAGCTCCGGAGGCTCGATAAGTCCATGAAGTTGCTTTGAGAAAAGAAAAGTCTTCACGATAAGTATAAGGATTGTTAAGGCTCTCCAATCCGCTAATTCCTAATACCTCACTCCTCATACCTAAAAGAAATGATTTACGAATTCAACGGAATGCGCCCAAGCATTCATCCATCGGCTTTTATCCATAACACAGCCAGCATAATTGGCAATGTTCAAATAGGCAAAGATGTTTACATCGGCCCGGGAGCGGCCATTAGAGGCGACTGGGGTAGAATTGTGATTGAGGATGGCTGTAACGTACAAGAATCGTGTACCATTCACATGTTTCCTGGAACTACGGTTTGGTTGCACAAAGGTGCGCATGTAGGACATGGTGCGGTAATTCATGGCGCAATCCTCAAAGAGAATTGTCTTATTGGAATGAATGCCGTTGTGATGGATGATGTAGAAGTAGGAGAGGACTCAATTGTTGGCGCTTTGGCATTCGTGCCAGCTAACACGGTTATCCCCGCACGGAAGATTGCGGTTGGTAACCCAGCCAAAGTTGTCAAGGACGTTTCCGATAAAATGGTGGATTGGAAAACGGAAGGCACCAAATTGTATCAATCCCTACCAAAGGAAAGCCATGATACATTGAAGGAATTAGGGCTGGATGAAGTCTTTAACGCGGATTCAATTCCAGAGTCTGACCCATACAACGGCCAGCAAAAAGGACTGTTTGAGACTTGGAAGAAGAACTCCAAATAACCACGTCATTGCGAGTGAGGTACGAATGAAGCAATCTCCTTAATAAAACTGCCGTGCTCGGTCTTAAAGCAGACCGAATTTACTGCTTCACCAACTTCGCCACTCGGCCTGAACTTGTTCTTAGAATGTATGTTCCTGGCGCCCAGCTTCGGATTTGAATACGATTCTGTTGTATAAGTGGCGTTTCGAAAACAAGTTGCCCAGCGATGTCAAAAACGTGCAAGAACTCGTTCTTGAAATTTCCGTTTTCTAAGTTGAAATGTACAAAGTCGGAAGTGGGGTTCGGGTAGATTTCTAACGGAGACAATTCCGATTCTGAAATGCCTGTTCCATTATTGTTGTTAGAAGCAAACGTTGGAAACTGAATTGCGAACGCCCCAGTTCCGTTCGGTACACGAGCGTAACCCATGTCGGTGGTTTGAGCACCAAAAACAACACGCTGAAACTCCGAATTACCATCAGAAAGAATCACCATTTCGCCACTTGACGAAAGCTTGAAATTGGTGTGTAATCCCGTTTGAAGCGTGTCTTTATCCGCCCAAACAATTAGGTAGCCATTGGCATCAATACTGGTTCCGGCAGGGAACTCCCATTTGTCCAAATTGTCTTCATTATCGGAAAGGAAAAATCCAGTCAAATCAACACTAGAACTTGTTCTGTTGAAAAGCTCAATCCAGTCATCAGACTCACCGTCTTGGTCTTCCGCAGTAGTGCTGTTGCTTGCCATCAATTCGTTTAAGACCACATCGCCACCAACAAGAAGGGTATGAAATTCATGTTCTGCGCGAACTGGTGAGAATTTACCGGCATTGGCATTATCAGCATAGATGTAATATTGAACGTCTGCCGCATTTACACTAATGGTTGCTCCGTAAACGCCATCTCCAGCTGCGCCATCTCCATGGTTGCCATCATCTAACATTTCCAGCTTCGTGAACTTGTTTGCAAGGTTATCTCGATAGCCCAAATAGGCATAAGTTGCATCTGAAATTGAAGCTGAAATGTTAACCGATGTATTGGCCAACACGATGCTTGGGTCAGACGCTATAGTGCTGATAGTAGGTCCTGTGGCAGTAAATTCAGATTGCGCCATTAAGTAGGTGTAACGTGCATCCATTAACTCGGTAATTCCAACGGTGTTTCCGCCACCGGGGCCACCGCCACCTGTGTTTACACTCTGCGTAAGGTTTTGCTGCGCTTGCGCGAATGATACAAATGGACTTGGGTCCGTTTCATGTGCATTTTGCATAGTGGCTTGCATGGCTTGCGCCCGTTGCAAATAGCCGTTGTCTGCAAAGTTTTCTTCCAGAATGGTTTTGCAATGCGCGATGTACATTTTGCGATATCGGTCGTTATCGTAAATCAATTCCGTAAGCGGGTAGGAGTTGTCTCCTTCATTCAGGAAAATGTCCATGTCGAAGGTGTTGCTTGCCGGAGAACCGGGGCCACCGCCTCCAAAGCGACCAAAGCTTTCGTTGTAATCCCATTTAATGGCATTCCAGCGGTTGTTATCATCATAATACAAGTAGTAATTCTGTTTGAATGGCCCGATGTAGCTATCCAAATTCACCAGAATATTATCCAACGAAACCATCCAAATGGCGCGGTCAATATCAAGCACATTTTCAACGTTTTGTTGGTCGTTAGCAATGGCGTTGGTAAGCGTAATCATCTCATCCCAACCATCGTCTGTTTGCAGTTCATAATAGTCGTAGTAAGAGGCTTCGTTTGTGCCTTCGTACTCTAAAGAAGAACCGCCATTAAAAGTGCTTTCTGGGTTGCATTTAAACAACGGATTGTCTTCATCCGAAAGGAACTTCTCGCTTACAAATTTTTTGTTGATGGATTCTGAACTGCTGAACAAGCCGTAGTAATCTCCATTGATGTAAACTTTGGCGTAATTGCTCAACGGACCGTGCATATACTTGCGCGTTATCTCATAGCTCAAAACCTCCCGAACAAAACTTGGGTCTTTATCTCCGTTGCTCAATTTAAGCGTGTAAAAACCGTCATAATCCTGATTGCCAATGGTGTAGTTGAGCTTAATGTTCAACGGATTTTTGGCGTTGTTTGCGTTGTAGGTGCTGTTTCCCTTGTACTTCACGCCAACGCTATCAAACTCAGCTCCATTAACCAGACAGCTGGCAAGTAATCTATCGGAGTTTCCGTTAGAATAATTCTGGTCCATTTGCTGGTCCCAGTTAGAATCTTCAAACGTTAACTCTATCAGCGTAACATTTTCAATGTCGTAGAGGTCTTGGGCAGTTGCGTTAGCCACAATTATGCTTAGAAGAATAAAAAGGGTCTTTTTCATTATTGAATATTTGGGTACAAGATTATGATTATTAGTGAGGGTTGTATTTACAGTTTTACATCGGAGGTTTATAAGATTTGTATCATCCTTTGGTAATTATCGGCTTGGCAGCAATAAAGCGTGGCTGGGTTTGGTTTGAGGTTTGAAAAGTAATTGGCCGTATTTTAGTGCCGATTAGATAATTCTAACCAAACCCTTACCTCATGAAAATCAACGGTTTAAAAATTGCATTTGTAGTATTTGTTAGTGCTGGAATTTTAATTGGATGTGGCGCTTTGAAGAAAATTCTAGACGCTCAGATAGAGCAATTCAATGAAGATTCTAACACATATAAAGCAGAGCTAGATCAAGTTGATAACGATATAAACGATGCGCTAGCAGATATTGATGGATTCGGTAAAACCGATTACCACGATCAAATTTTTTCTAGTCCATTATGCGGTGTAACCATCGATTGCACAGATGTGAGTCAGGGAATTCTATACTTCAATTTTGATGGCGTAACGCCATGTTTTAGTCCGTCTAGAACTAGAGGAGGGCAGATAAAAGTTGAGTTAATTAACGGGAATAGTTGGGCAGATGCTGGCTCTGTTTTAAGACAAACCTTCATCGATTATAAAGTTACTCGGTTAAGCAATGGCCGCTCAATTGAGTTTGATGGAGTTAAAACGCTAGAGAATGTTGCTGGTCACAACTGGTGGCAATTCTTGCAAGGAAATCAAGATTTCTCGTATCGGTCTCGTTCAAACGATATTGAGGTTTCATTCGATAATGGCGCTAGTGCAGAATGGAATCATGCCCGTTCAATAACTTGGAGTTACAGCCCAGCAGGCACAGACCCAAATGTTTCTTTCGGATATATTGGGTTTGCTGCAACCGGAGACACAACTATTAACGGAGTTTCGGGAATGGATTCTTGGGGCGTTAATCGCTTTGGAGACGACTTTATTACGTACTACAATCAGCCGCTAATTTCTAACACGTATTGCGGTTTGTGGAGGTTTAATTCTGGTCAATTGGTACATGAAGTCAATGGTGACGATTATACTTTGACCCTAGGAGTTGATCAAAACGGAAACGCTGTAACTACAAACTGTGCGTATGGTTTTGAAGTAAGCTGGAACGTTGGAAATAACTCCAACAGCGCGGTGTTTAGTTACTAGATGAGTTTGTTATAAGGGAGTTATTCTTGGCAAATCGTTACGGACACATGAGGGCTATTTTCTTTCCACTATTGCTGGTGTTCCTTGGATGCTCAAATCAGGTAGAAAAATCCGACAATGGAAACGACATTGAGGACAGGAAAAAACCTATTCAGAAGCGACAAATATCAATTCCACCACAGGCAGAAACCGAGAAACAACAGTGGTATCAATATTACATTTCTACCGCAATTAAGAATAATGACTTAGACTCCTTAATAATCCTAAACCCAGATACATCTAAGCTTTCTAAAAGATTTATCCACCAACTGAATGGAATATTCAAGCAGATTGAAGTTGAACGAAAATGTGATAGTCTGACGGTTCAATACTTGCTTGAGAAAGGGGTTTTGAAATTTGCTCACAAACAAGATTCGGCCTATAGCTTTTTACTAGCCGTGCAGTATCACAATCTTAATCTGATTCATTACTGGTTGGATAATTCGAATCTTGCCAAAATGGAACTCAGTTTAAGTGAATCTGGAGATGATTTGTACAACATATCACCCTTTGGGAAGGCTCTTGAAATGAATGACTTTGAGTTGGTGGAATTGTTTCAAGAGCATGTCATAATTACACCTGACGACTTAAAGTATACAGAAACGGAATCAACGAGGTTTGTTCTAGAGAGTCTCCGGAAACGGCATTTCCAAATTGATTCCATTTCAACAGAATCCCTTCATGACGCAATCTTTTTTGGGAAAGTGGAAAAGGTGAAAGTTTTGGCAGAGTATGGAGCAAACCTTAAATCGTCATACCGTGGAACACCACTCTTTCATCTTTGTGTGCAATCTCATGGGTTTCCACTCGGAGAATGGTTATCCGAACGACTTGAAATAGCATCGTTTATGCTCGAGAATGGAGTGGATGTAATGAGCGAGAACAATCAAGGCGAAACTGTCGCTCATATCATTTTAGGAGGCTACTCAGATGACGGACCTGGTTATGAAGAATATCAAAAAGACAGGATAAATTTTCTTAAACTTTTTAGCAGGTACGATATTGACTTGGACAAAAAGAACAAGAATGGAAAGTCATTCTACGATTTGCTTGAAGCTTCACCTCATCATCTTGTCAAAAAACACATCGAGAGTGAGTTGAAGGAATAAACGTGCCTCAACATCTCGTATCAAAATATTGCGTGACGACTGGTACACAAGCTAAGTTGTCTCTATCAAGAACACCCTTTTAACTCTCAACCTTAGAGCATCTCACCTAAAAACCTTGCTCAGAAAGAGTAGAAATTCGGACCAATGTTGAATCTATGGTCAAAGGTTGTTTGTCAATTTTATGCCATGCTTTGGCAAATTGCCTACTGTTATATTTGACCTCAAATTTTAGCGCATGAAACTTCAGAATTACTTAGCAGGAAATTGGATTGAGGGAGACGGAGACGGAAGTCCATTGTTTAATTCCGTTACAGGAGAGCAAATTGCATCGGCAACAACTAAAGGGTTAGACTTTCAAAGTGCGTTAGCCTACGGCCGAAAGAGTGGAGAAGCGTTGCGAAAAATGACTTTCCAAGAGCGTGGTTTAATGCTGAAAGCATTGGCGTTACACTTGCATGAAAAGAAAGAGAAGTACTACGAAGTCAGCTACAAAACAGGAGCTACTAGAATTGATTCTTGGATAGATATTGAAGGAGGAATTGGAAACCTATTCGCCAATGCAAGCCTTAGAAAGCAATTCGGAAATACGAGTCATTACGTAGATGGAGATTATGCTCCGTTAGGTAAGAACGGAACTTTCATCGGCCATCATATTATGGTGCCCAAAGAAGGTGTTGCCGTACACATTAACGCCTACAATTTCCCAATTTGGGGGATGTTGGAGAAAGTAGCGGTTAACTGGATGGCGGGAGTTCCTGCGGTTGTAAAACCTGCTACGGTTACTTCTTTTCTAACAGAAGTAATGGCTAGAGATATTATTGCTTCTGGGATTATTCCTGAAGGTGCGTTGCAATTGATTTGTGGCTCTGCTGGAGATTTATTGGACCATGTAGAAATGCAAGATGTGGTAACGTTTACTGGTTCTGCATCTACAGGTAGAATGCTGAAAGCCAAGCCGAGTATCATCAATAATTCTGTCCCTTTTAACATGGAAGCGGATAGTTTGAACTCTTCGGTTCTTGCGCCAGATGCTGTTCCCGGAACAGTAGAATTTGACCTATTCATTAAAGAAGTAAGCAAGGAGATTACGGTTAAGTGCGGACAGAAGTGTACCGCCATTCGTAGAATTATGGTTCCTGAGAATTTGGTGGAAGATGTGCAGATTGCTGTTGGTCAGCGCTTGGGAAAAACCACCATAGGTTCGCCTACGGCAGAAGGAGTAAGAATGGGTGCATTGGCAGGGCAAGACCAAATGCGCGAAGTAAAAGAGCAGGTTGACATACTATTGAAGGAGAACGAAATCGTATTCGGAAACCTCGACCCAGTAGAAGCAATTGGTGCTGATGGTTCTAAAGGAGCGTTCATGTCGCCAATTCTTATGCGAAACAACGACCCGTTCAATAATTCTGCGGTTCATAATGTAGAGGCATTCGGACCTGTAAGTACTATTCTTCCATACAAAACGCTAGATGAAGCTGTTGCTTTGACCAAACTTGGTTTGGGTTCATTGTGTGCTTCAATCGTAACTAATGATGAGAAAATCGCCAGAGATTTCGCGCTTGGCGCGGCTTCTTATCACGGACGAGTGCTTGTGCTAAATGGAGATTGTGCCAAGGAAAGTACGGGCCATGGTTCGCCCATGCCATTGCTGGTTCATGGTGGTCCAGGGCGCGCAGGTGGCGGAGAAGAAATGGGAGGGAAGCGAGGTGTTTTGCATTACATGCAACGTACCGCAATTCAAGGTTCTCCAACTATGATTACCGCCATTACGGATGTTTATCAGCAAGGAGCAAAACAGAAAGAAGTACTGCTTAATCCTTTCATGAAGCATTTTGAAGATGTGGAAATAGGGGAGACGCTAATCACGCATAAACACACCGTGACGGATGCGGATATTGTCAATTTCGCCAATGTTAGTGGAGACCATTTCTATGCACACACAGATACAACTTCGTTGGATGGAACCTTATTTGAAGGACGCGTTGCTCACGGTTATTGGATTCTGTCTAAAGCGGCTGGAATGTTCGTAGAGAACAGAAAATGCCCCGTTCTATTGAACTACGGAATTGATGAAGCGCGTTTCACCAAACCTGTTTATCCCGGAATGACAATTGGCGTTAAGCTGACTTGCAAAGAGAAAGTCCAGCAAGAAAAACGAGACGAAGAAGACATCAAAAAAGGAATCGTAAAATGGCTGGTTGAGGTTTACGACCAAGACAATGAAACATGCGCCATTGCTACCATACTAACCATGGTTAAGAATAAGGAGCAGTAGAAAGGAACGTTGCCGCTACACGTACTGGTGTTTTTATTCTGTGTTAACCTTCTTTAGTGGTCCGTAATCCCGTAGGGTACCGGACGTTTATTGTATGATTTTTAAGATTCATCTCATAATTAAAAAGGCTCTCAATTACTGAGAGCCTTTGAAATTGATTGCTTGCGACAAGTGATATCACTTACTGTTTAATTATCTTCTTGGTTATCAAGGCATTGTCCGTTTTAACTTGTAAAAAGTAAACGCCATTGGTGAAATCAGAAAAATCTATAGTGGATTTTGTTGATAGAGAAGCCGTTGTTGACTTTCCCATTATATCCACAATTACAATTGACTTAATGTTTTCTTCGGTATTAACAACTAGTTGTGATTTCACTGGGTTTGGATAAACAGATACAACGTTCTTGCCTGCTTGATTGGAAACTCCCAATGAGCTTTGATTTGAAATTGTAATAATGCTACTTCCCGTTGTGCCAGACCCATCATTTGCTGTAGCTGTTACAGTAACAGTTCCATCAGAAATTGCAGTAACTAATCCGTTATTATTTATGCTAGCAGTACCTGTACCATTAGTAATACTCCATGCATAAGTGTTATCGCTAGCATCTAATGGTAAAACAGTCGCTTCCATTTGTAATGTTCCATTGAGAACATTAATCGTACTAACTCCGCCTTGTCCTTGTACAGCAATAGAGTTTACCAAGATAAGACAAGGTGCTTCACTAAAGTAACTTTGAGAGTCAATACTGGTCCAATTATCTGTGGAGTAGCTAGCATCATCTACTTGAATACAAGTGAGGTTAGGGTTTCCTGTGCTTGAAAAGTGAAAAACGAACTGCGTAATGTTGTTTCCGTTTGCAACATTTAACATCGTTAATTGATTGTTGTCGCAAGTAAGATATTCAAGAACCGTGTTAAGCGAAAAATCTAAAGAAGTCAATAGGTTGTCTTCGCACCGTAACTCATATAAAGTTGTGTTGGCTACAACATCTAAAGTTGTCAATTGATTGTCGGAGCAATACAAATAAAATAGGTCTGTATTATTGCTTACGTCCAGGGCGGTTAGGTTGTTTGAACCACATTCTAATTCAGAAAGAGCAGCATTGTTGCTTAGATCCAAGTCTGCAAGTTGATTCTCACTACAATCTAGATCAGTTAAGGCCGTGTTGTTGCTAATATCTAAACTGCTCAAATTATTGTAACCACAGTTTAAGTCCGTTAATGCCGTATTACTGGTTACATCTAAACTGGTTAAACCATTTGCAGTACATCTAAATTCTGTTAGGGCAGTAAAAGCTTCCAGACCCGTAAAATCTGTAATGTTTAGAGAGTGGCAATTAATTTGTCCAGAGAAAGCGGCTGCCTCACTACATTCTATTTCTGAATTTGAATTGGTGTTGATAGATGCGTTATTAACCAAATAAGCTTTAAAGTTTGCATCGGGTATGCTCACGTTAATGTTACAAGGGCAACTTGTATTACTAAAGCTTGTTCCTGCATCAATATTGGTCCAGTTGTCTGTAGAATAAGTAGAATTATCTACTTGAATACAGCTTAATAATGGATTGTTTTCTGCATGAAAATCAGCATCAGCCATATTCGAGTTATTTCCGTTAGCAACGTTTAAAGTTGTTAACTGATTGTTGTTACACCGCAATTGAGTTAGTGATGGAGTATTGTTCAAATCAAGAACCGTTAATTGATTGTCAAAGCAATATAATTGGGTTAACGCTGAGTTTTGGCCTATGTTAATACTCCCGAGATTAGGCTGAAAACTGCAAAGAACACTTGTTAAGTTTATGTTTTGACTTAAGTCTAATGTGCTGAACTGATTGGCATTACACTGCAACGCAGTTAGTGCTGTGTTTTGACTTAGGTCTAAAGATGTTATGCTATTCACATTACATTTTAAGCTCGTTAAAGATGTAAACGCCTCAATACCTGTTATGTCCGATATACTCATGGAACTACAGTTTATTTCCCCGGTAAAAGCAGCAGCCTCTGAAACAGAAATTTCAGTAGGGTCCCCATCATCATTAATAGCGGCATTGCCTAGTAAATAGGCTTTGAAATTAGCATCTGGTATGTTTACGTTCTGTGCAAAAGCTCCAAAACTGAATACGGTAATTGTAAAAACTAATGGTAATATTTTTTTCATGCGTCTTAATGTCTGGTGATAGATGCAAATTAAAATAAAGGATACCCAATCAAGATTGTAAAAAACAGACATTTTTAGGGTGAATGCTTAATCAGAATTGTGAGGTAATCAAGTCAATTGTATTTTATGTAATTTTCTTCAGATGATGGATTTTATTAAGCCAGATGTACGGCTTAAGGATTATGTAGATGCTTGTTATTACTCAGAAGGCGATAGTTTTCCAACGGAGAGTTACTCTAATGTTCCTACTTTAATTCGTTCATGGTTAATCTTTCATATTGATGGAGGAGTTAAGGTGTTGATTGATGAAGATGAATTTGTTATTCCTAAAACGTGCATAAAGGCATCCTTCGATAAACCTTTTTTGTTCAAGTTTTTAGAGCCCAAAGTTTCAGCCGTAATTGTTCAGTTTTCTGTTTCTGGGCTGTATGAGTTAACGGGAATAGATTTATCTACAATTAAAAACACGTACCACAATGCATATAGTTTATGGGGCCAAAAGTTGTTGGATAGTGTAAATACCCGTTTATCTGAAACAAAAGATAAAGACCAAAGGATAAGCATTGTAACTCAGTTTGTGCTGGGCTTAATTGAAAAGCGACAAGCCAAAAAAGTAGCCTATAAAGTTGAAGTGGTTAAGAATGCACTAGATATTGCGCAGGAAAAAAACTTCAATTTATCTTTAGTTGAAGTTTGTAATGAACTTGCAATATCTCCTAAAACGTTAGAACGAACGTTTAAAACAGTAATAGGAATTACGCCTAAGCAGTATTTTTCTGGGCGTTTGTTTGAATACTTAATGCACGAAATCCGCCATAATAGAGATAAGCAATTCTCGGATATTCTTAATTCACCTTTTTACGATTATTCTCATATTAATAAATGGTTCTCGCGCTATTCTAATATTCCGCCATCTATGTTTAATCAGATGGAGTATAGGGTGCTAGAAACAGTATTGAAACATCAGACTAATCTGTCTTAGTCGTAAGGCTAACTTCTATGAAATAGAGCTTTAATTCCTTCCTTCGAAATAAACT
This sequence comes from Flavobacteriales bacterium, assembly GCA_049608805.1. Taxonomy (GTDB): domain Bacteria; phylum Bacteroidota; class Bacteroidia; order UBA10329; family UBA10329; genus UBA10329. Next base: position 15,851 of record JBMYXX010000038.1, read on the forward strand.
CAAGGAAAATTAGCTTTGACAAGCTCTTTAGCCCCACCGAACTTACGTTTCGTCCTATTCGTACAGACCCAGCATTGCGTCTCTAACGTACCTGTCGTCACGGCCTATTCTGATTGTAGGTGTTGTGTTTTCGTTTTTCATTCAGACTTTATAACCTTATCAATCTTATGACCGCCATCCTTTGTAATTGCTTCAATAAGATATATGCCAGCTGAGTACGTTCTTAAATCCGCTTTCCATAGGTTGCCGCTTTGGTCTAACGTTTGAAGCTTTCGTCCTGATAAATCTGTCAACCAGACTCTGGAAAGAGGAATTACCGCCTCAATTGTTATGAATCCTCTTGTTGGATTTGGATATATCGCTATTCCGATATCACTCATTTCATTGACACCAACCGAACAGTCTTTTACTTCCACCAAAACGGTATCAATCCTTCTCTGACATAAGCTGCTTATTGTAGAATCAGTCATAGTGAGAACATATGTACGAGTTTGAATTTGAGTTGAAAAAGCGCGGTTAGTCGGCGGTTTTCTATCGATTA
>JBMYXX010000039.1:0-15982 GCA_049608805.1 Flavobacteriales bacterium
GCAAATTCTGTTAGTATTTGCACGCTATTGTATAAGCCAGAAGCTTTTAAAGGAGATTATAAAGTAGATTTTGTTGGAGTTGAAATCCCAAACCGATTTGTTGTTGGTTATGGATTAGATTATGACGGACTGGGAAGAAATCTACCATCATTATACCAGATAAAACCAAAGATATAAGTATGCTGAATTTAGTGTTGTTCGGTCCTCCGGGAGCGGGAAAAGGAACTCAGTCAGAGAAGTTAATTGCCCATTACGGGTTGGTGCATATTTCTACCGGAGATGTGTTTAGAGCCTTAGATCCAAACTCAGATTTGGCAAAGTTGGCCAAGAGCTATTCAGATAAAGGAAATTTGGTGCCAGACGAGGTAACCATCAATATTCTGGAAAATGAAGTTGCCAAACACCCAAATGCCAAAGGGGTTATCTATGATGGATTTCCGAGAACAAACGCTCAGGCAGAAGCTTTAGATAAGTTTCTTAGTTCAAAGGGAGATTCAATTTCTTTGATGGTTGCGTTAGACGTTCCTGAAGAGGAATTGAAAACCAGACTGCTTAAAAGAGCAGAGGTTTCTGGCAGAGCCGATGATGCAGACCCGGAAATTATTCAGACCAGAATAAACAACTACAACAGACAAACGGCACCTGTGGCAGATTTTTACAAAGCCCAAGGGAAACTGAGATTAGTAAACGGAATAGGTTCTATCGAAGAAATTTTTGATAGAATTTGTGCTGCCGTAGATAAAGGCTAGCAACACAATAAAGCATAAGGTGCGGTTGTCAACTCGCCCAATATTTCTCCCAAAATGAAATCCAATTTCATAGATCATGTAAGAATTTGCTGCCGAAGTGGAAAGGGTGGAGCAGGATCTTCTCACCTACTTAGAACGCGTGGAGATGCGCAAGGAGGGCCAGATGGTGGAGATGGTGGTCGAGGCGGGCACGTCTATATTGAGGGTGATAAACAAATGTGGACGTTGCTGCATTTGCGGTACAAAAAGCACATTATGGCCGGCCATGGTAAATCTGGGAGTAAATCAGAATCTACGGGTGCGCAAGGACAAGATCAGGTCGTTTACGTGCCACTTGGTACCGTGGTTAAAGATCCAGAAACAGACGAAATACTGTTTGAAATTACCGAACACCAAGAGCGGAAAATTCTTACACCTGGAGGAATGGGTGGTAGAGGAAACGTTCATTTTAAATCTTCTGTTAATCAAACGCCACGTTATGCCCAACCGGGAGTAGATGGTATGGAGCAATGGAAAATTCTAGAGCTTAAGATATTAGCAGATGTTGGTTTAGTTGGGTTTCCTAATGCAGGAAAATCAACATTGCTTTCGGTGGTTTCTGCTGCAAAACCAGAAATTGCCAATTACCCGTTTACAACACTTGTTCCTAACCTCGGAATTGTAAGCCACAGAGGGCATCAGTCTTTTGTAATGGCAGATATTCCTGGAATTATAGAAGGAGCTCACGAGGGGAAAGGTTTAGGGTTGAGGTTTCTTCGCCACATTGAAAGAAACTCCATATTGCTTTTTATGGTTCCCGCTGATGCGGATGACATTGAAAAGGAGTACGAAATACTGCTCAATGAGATTACCCAATACAACCCAGAACTGCTTGATAAAGAACGTGTTTTGGCAGTTTCTAAATGCGATATGTTAGATGATGAGCTAGAGGCCGAATTGAGAGCCAGCATCGATATCGACATCCCAATAGTTTATATTTCTTCGGTTTCTAACAAAGGAATTCAGGAGCTGAAAGACAAGCTTTGGGAGAAAATGCAAAGTTGACGCATCGCGGACGCGATTTCTTTGTTGTTATTTGCTAAATTCATGGCATTATTAACAACCCTTTTAACAAATACCTAATGAAAAAAATCTACTTAACCGCAGCTGCTTTTGTTGCTGCAACCGGAGCTTTTGCTCAATCTTTTGTTCAACAAGAAATTACCTCTTCGGTAGCTAAGGAAATTGTATTTCCAGAGCCAAGTGGTGCAGCCGCAACTCCTACAGATACTTTAGGTTGGGATGAGATTGGTACACAACTTATTGCTTATGGTTCTCAGAGCGGTTACGTTTTTGGAACAAACGATCTTGTAAACCCAGCTAATCCAAGTCAGCACCAATACAACCTAGAATATGCTAGAGGATTTGTTGTAAACGATGCGTACACGGTAGTTGGAGCAGGTTTTATTTTTGGTGCTAAAGAAGATGTTTCTGGTTCGCCAGCTGCTGTTACAGCAAGACTTTACAGCGTTTCAGACAACCGTGCTTTAGAAGATCTTCAAACGGCATCTTTAACAGCTCCTGGACCTGCTGCAGCAGTTATGGCAAGTGGCGATATTGCTTTTGCTGATGCTGATACAGTTTTCCCAAATGTTACTTGGGTAGATTTCGATTCTGAAGCATGGGTTCCATCTGACTTTGCAATTAGTTTAGATATTTCTGCACTTTACGGAAGTCCTGCTGATACGCTTGTTATTCTAGCAGATGAGGATGGAGATTCTGATGGAGACTACACTTGGACACGTATTGCTGCTAGCCCTGCAGCGCCAAATGGCCAAAAGTTTTGGGCTAAGACAACTGCTATGCTTCAAGGAGGTCTAGACGTTAACTTGGCAATGTTTGCTGTAGTTGCAGAAAGCGGAGTTGGTATAGAAGAGCAGGCTTACATGAATGGTGTAAAAGCAACAACTTACCCTAACCCAGCATTATCTTCAGATAACATTACAATTCAGTATGCTATTGAGAAGGCTGCTAAAAATGTTGAGCTAAGCATTTACAATATGAATGGACAAGTAGTATTTACTGCTGCTGCTGGTTCAAAGGCTAGTGGAGTTTACAACGTAAGTGTTCCTGCTGGAAAACTAAGTGCTGGTACCTACACTTACTTGGTTCAGGCTGACGATGCAAGAATTGCAAAGCGAATTCAGGTTCTTAAGTAAGAACTTAAACGTTATGAAATTGAAAAAGGGTGGCCAATTTGGCCACCCTTTTTTGTTTTTAATGGAATAGAAAATTAATCAATCAGAACTCCAGTAGCTTCAAAAGTGATGGCTAATTCTGGTTCCGTAATCGCATCAATTTCTTCCTGAGTTGCGTTGGCGTCTTCCGCCAAATGCTTTAAGAAATCAACACTAATTGTATCATAGACTGCTATACCTTTCATGGTCATTGTGCTTCCAGCGGCATCAAGCGGAACAAAAAAACCATAGTCTTTAAAAGATACTCGCATTGATTCTCCATCAGCAGTAGCAACTTTCATCCAGCATCCTTTTTTCTGACAGCATTCTTCGATTTCTCCTTTAATAACAAATTCGTTTGAAGAAGAATCAGACATCAAGCCAGCAATATCGCTTGCAGAAATGGCCTCAGTCATTTCAAACTCTTCGCCATACCAACCAGCGCTTGTGGCGGTTTCTTCGGAGGTTTCGGCAGATGCATCTTCTGCATTTTCGTGATTGTGAGATCCGCAAGAAGCGAACAATACAATTGCAAAAAGGGGGAGTAAATATTTCATGTTTGTTTATTAGGATTTGGCGGCAAATGTAGGATTCTTGCAAATAGCGATGCACTAACGCCACGAGCAACTTTACTATCTTGCCGCATATCCATTTGCCATGACCAACGAAAAAAAGCCATCACTACTTCAGTCATTAATTCCATTGATTTTTCTGGTTGGTTTGCTGGGATTGAATGTTGCCTTTTATGGAGATAATTCTCTCAGCGGAGCTAACCAAATGGCTCTGCTTTTTTCTGCCGGAATTGCCGCAGTTGTAGCAATGCTTATTGGCCAAAAGTGGGATAAACTCTTTGATGGCGTAATCTCTAGTGTAGAAAGCGCTCTTCCAGCACTAATTATTCTTTTAATGATTGGAGCTTTAGCCGGAACATGGCTAATTAGCGGAGTTGTTCCGGCCATGATTTACTACGGATTGGAGATTCTCAATCCGACCATTTTCTTGTTTGCAACCTGTATAATTTGCTCAATTGTATCTCTTGCAACAGGTAGTTCTTGGACAACCGTAGCAACCGTTGGTGTTGCACTTATGGGAATTGGGAGAATACTTGGCTTTGGTGATGGAATGATTGCTGGAGCAATTATTTCAGGAGCCTATTTCGGAGATAAAATGTCTCCACTTTCAGATACTACCAACCTTGCGCCAGCGATGGCTGGAACAGACCTATTCACGCACATTAAGCACATGATGTGGACTACTTTTCCCTCGATTACAATTGCCGCATTGTTGTTTTTAGGTTTGGGTTTTACCGCTGGTTCAGGTGCAGATGTAGGTGGAGTAGAGACGCTTCAGACTGCAATAGCTTCTAAATTCAACATTAGCCTTGGCCTGTTTTTAGTGCCTGCCGTAGTGGTTGGTCTAATAGTCAAAAAAGTGCCTGCCGTTCCTGCGTTGTTTATTGGCGCATTGGTTGGAGGAATTGCAGCAATCGCTTTTCAACCAGAAGTAGTTAAGTCGCTTGCCAGCGATGGTTCCAGTTACGCACAAGCGTCATATATGGTAATGATTGATGCGATGACAACCGATATTGCAATTGAAACGGGTAATGCAACGGCAGATGAATTACTTGGTTCTGGCGGAATGGCCGGAATGCTAAACACCATCTTTTTAATTATCTGCGCCATGATTTTTGGAGGAATAATGGAAGCAAGTGGAATGCTTGAGCGCATTGCTCAAACCATTCTGAAGCTTGCAAAAAGCACAGGGTCTTTGATAGCTTCTACGGCAGGAACTTGCATGGTTTTTAACGTTACAGCATCGGATCAGTATTTGGCAATTGTTGTTCCGGGTAGAATGTTTGCAAACGAATACAAAGACCGAGGTCTTGCTGGAGAAAACTTGAGTAGAACGCTGGAGGATAGCGGAACAGTTACTTCGGCATTGGTGCCTTGGAATACGTGTGGCGCATATCATGCTGGTGTACTGGGAGTGGCAACGGGAACGTATTTGCCGTTTGCTTTTTTCAATATTATCAGCCCACTAATGACCATTCTTTATGGCTACATGGGATGGAAAATCAATAAGTTGGTAAAGAAATAGGGCTAGATAATTTAGCCTGGAACACTGATTTTTAGGTTGAAGTAACTCACCTTTTCGTCAATTTCCTGAAAGCGAAAAGAAAGAGGGTTTCCAGATTTCTTTTTCATGTCAATTAAGCCAAGACCAGCGCCACCTTTGGTTGAGAATTTCACAACTGTTTGCTTCATAATTACGCCATAAAGGAATTTAATCTCCTCATCGTTCAGGCTGTTGATTTTATTCAGCTTGTCTTCTAGAACTTTTTGTTCCGATGTATGGATGAGATTTCCAATTGTAATTGTGATATAATCATCATCCTTAGCCACTATAAATAGTGGAGGTAAATTGTAATTATTCTCCTCTAACGGGAATGAATGTAGCTGCAAGTTTTGCAGCGTTTCAATAGCAATGTTTACAATCTTCCGTTTATTCTGACGGCTTACTCCAAGCGAATCTAAGATTGATTCAATTTTTGGGAGCGTCTCTAATAGAATCTCCTTGTTAACCAGCCCTTCGTACTCGTAAAGTACCGACTCATTACCCAGAAGAACGTATTTATTAATGCTGTCGGACATTTACGGGTACGGGTAATTTGCGGATTACTTCACGAATTTGGTTGGTAGCAAGTTAATACGGATAAACGTGATTTTGGTTACTACATTTTGCTTAAGCGTCTTGTAACGACACTCTCGCCTGAAATTAAGGAGAAAATGTACAAGCCAGGTGCAACGTTTGGAACGTGAACTTCTAGGTAGTGCAAGCCGCTTCTTTTCTTGCCAAGGTTGTCTGATAAAATGGTTTTTCCAGCAACATCGGTCAGCCTAATTTGAATCTCATTTTCTTCAAACTGATTGAATTGAACAACAAATCGTTCTGTAAACGGATTAGGATAGGCGCTTATTATTACGGGCTCGTTGGCTAACTCCGTAATACTAACATCCGTGTCTGAAGGAATAGGTGCTAAAGGCGGATACTCATCAGAAGACGCGTTTGAGTTGGCCTCAGAAAGGTGGTTGTCTCCATCGTTTGTTAGCCAACCAGTTCCCCATTCGGTTCCGTCATAATTTGCATCTGTTACATCAGAAACATAGAACCAATCTGACTGTGCGGCATCGTGCGTTAAGTCAAGAATCATGAATCCTTTTTGAGTTAAATCTGCATACTTAATGTGCGGGTTTAAGGATTTAATTAAATTCTGTCCCACCGGAATTGGAAAGCTAGCCGAGGTCACGCTGGTTACAACAAACTCAACGCCAACAGAGCCGTCTCCTGTGCTTTCATCGTATCCATCTCCAGGTAAATCGTTGGCCCAAGATGTGTGAATGTCGCCAGTTAAAACAACCGAATTGTCTATTGAATTTGTGGTTAAATGAGTAAACAAACTATCGCGTTCAGCAGGATAACCATCCCATTGATCGTTATTTATTGGGAAGCCAAAAGCGGTTAGTGGCGCCACCATTACTTGCTGCCCAATTACTTTCCATTTTGCAGTTGAGCTTGAAAGGTTGTCGTATAGCCAATGGCGCTGATTATAACCTAAAAGACTTCGGTCCGAATCTTCTCCAGCTCCTTGCTCATCTCGGTCATACAATCTAGTGTCTAGCATAGAAAGGTCGGCTAAATCGCCAAAACTGAAATCTCTGTAGCGCCTTTCTGGGTCATTTTCATCTGGTACTCGAATTGGAAGCCATTCTGTGTTGGCTCTAATTCCGTAAGCCTTGCGGCTTTCCCAAACTCCTTCAGACCCTTCGGTATGATTTCCTGCACCTTCTGAGTAAGAGTTGTTGGCCGTTTCATGGTCATCCCAAATAATAATGAACGGATATTGCTGGTGAGCTGCTCTTAAATCTGGGTCAAGCTTGTAATGCGAATAGCGCATTCGGTAATCGCTCAGATTTACAATTTCTGATGTTGGTTCATTTGCTCTGCCAGATATGTTAGCTCCGTATCCGCCAGCTTCGTATTCATAGATGTAGTCTCCCAAGTGTAAAATGCAATCCATATCGTTTCTGGTAGCCATGTCTTTATAAGCATGATAAAAACCGTGTTCGTAGCTCTGACACGATACAACGCCAAATCGTAAGTGGTCAACGCCACCAGTTGGGGCGGTTCGGGTTCTTCCAATTAAGGAATGGTTGCCATCGTGCTCAAAATCGTAGTAATACCATTCGCCTTCGGTTAATCCAGTAACATCCACTTTTACGGTCCAATCCATTGTAGAATCGGTTGTTGATGTTCCGTTGGCAACAATGTTTTCAAACAAAGTATCGGTTGCCATTCTCCAATTTACGCTAACAGGGTCGGTTTCGTTGAGTGTAATTCTGGTCCAAATAATAACCGCATCTGAAAGCGGGTCTCCAGAAGCCACGCCATGATAAAATGGTTCTAATGCTGGCTCTAGACTATTTCTTGTGTAATGATTGGGGCTTTGCTCGTTTTGCGCATTTGCAGTGAATACAAGAAGAGAGAGCAATAAGAAGAATGAATATTTCATTTAAGTAAGGATTGGCTAGCAAATTTAATCCATTAGAGATAACTTAAATTACTATATTGGTGTTTAAACATTGAAATAAATTATACGATATGAGTCAGCCAGAAATACCACAAAAATCACCGTATGTAGAAGACCTAGAACCAGGCGTGTATGCTTGGTGTTCTTGCGGAAAAAGCACCAAACAACCTTATTGCGATGGTTCGCATAAGGGAACAGAGTTTAGTCCAGTAATAGAGAAAATAACCGAAGCCAAAAAAGTGGCTTGGTGCGGTTGTAAACAAACAGGAGGGAAGCCATATTGCGATGGCTCACACGCTAAACTGTAGTTGTTAGTTAATGTAAAATGGACGGCCTCTGATGATTTCCCATCAGAGGCCGTTTTTACAAACCCGTAAGCCAGATCCTGTTTTAGCTCACCATTTATCTACGCAACCTACCCATCAGGAAAGAGCGAGTAGCCCTTAAATCCTGACCTATTTGGTCTTGCAACCCGCAAGGTTTGTCCCATTCCAATGTCGCCACCGAAACGCGTGAGCTCTTACCTCACATTTTCACCCTTATCCCGATAGCTATCGGGACGGTTATTTTCTGTGACACTTGCTGTTACCAAAGAATTTCTTCCCTAGTACCCACATTTACATGCGGTGCGGCACTCTGCGTTGTCTGGACTTTCCTCTCCCGAAAGAGCGGTGAGCCGATTTGCCGTGCAAAGGTAGTTTTTGGGCGTTACCCCGATTAGCTCCGTAAACTCCGCAATCGCGGTCAGGCTTTCCACTTTATCTTTTTTGGAAAGCAAAAAAGGATGTCGCTACAATCCCTAACGCGGTGCAACTAGAAGCCTATTGTACGAGAACGACTCTTTGTTGCGAAAATCCACTTTCGGTAAACACTCTTAATAAGTACGTTCCGTTTGGCTCCGTTAATTCTACATCAATAATTCTAGGCCTTTTATCCAAGGTACTATTGGTCAAAGTCCGGCCAGATAAATCAATGAGTTCGTAGCCTAAAATTCCCTCTTCAGAATTGATTGTGAAAAATCGGTTTCCAGGATTTGGATAAACCGACAAAGTTGCCTCAGTAAACTCTTGAATCATAGTTACGGGGCTCTGCTGTACGCTGAACAACATGGTTGCTGAGCTAAAATCGGAATTGCAAGTGGCCTGAAGCAGCCTTACATGCAAGGGTACTTCAGTTTCAAACGCAACTGGTGTCCAGGCTAGCGTAGCTGTTACACTTCCATTTGGAATATCCACATTGGTTGTCCAAGAATAATTCTCAAGGTGTTCGCAAGTGGTGCAGTAGATGTAAAAGTTTTCTGGGTTAGAAACGTTTGCAGAATAATCCACAATTACTTCAGCACCAGCGATTGGTTGAAGTTCGCCATTCACTACGGTGCCTTGTACAACATTAGTGTTTAAAGAACTAGTTGTTTGACAATTAAAGCTTTGAATGTAACTAGAGCGCTGAACGCTTCCAATGAGCACACCTTCCCTATACTCATCTACCTGAACCCCAATCAAATATTCTAATTGTGAACTAAGCGCATCATCAATAACACCTGTAGCTGGGTCTAGTGAAACTGATTGCCCAACAAAAGGTTGGCTGTAACTAGCGCCAGTAACAAAATCCATCAAGTCGTTTTGTCCCCAACCGTTAAACAAAGGGCAAAAGGAATAAACCAATGAATCTCCATCCATATCGTATGCCGATTGAAGAATTGGCTCTCCAGAATTCAAACAAATGTTTTGAGCAGAAGCAACAAATCTTGGCGAAGAGTTAGCTTGATTAGTAGCTAAAAAGGCATAAGTAGACACTCTTGAATCATTACTTCCTCCATCTACAAGGTTGTTAACGCCAGCACTTACACAGCAAAACTGTTGAGAAAATCGCCATTCATTACAGGATGGTAATTGAACACTTACCGAATAAACAAATCTCTGAACTCCAGGTCTTCCTGAGGAATTAGCGCAATTACTCGGACAATTTCCAACCATTTCATAGGCATCAAAAGGCATGAACTGCCAAACCTCATTACCATATTCTAATGTTTGGTTAGCAGTTAAAGTAAGTGAGTCACCACAGTTTGAAACCGCATCAATTATCGCAATTTCTGGCGCTTCAATTCCATAGCAATCTCGGTAAAGAACTACGCTCAATTCTGCATTACCATTTTCATCGATAGAATAAAAAATTTCATGCCCAAGTATATGAGAAGCGGTTGCAGAACTTATTGGTAGCAGAGCAACGAATAGGATTAAAAAATGCAGGTGTTTAGAATTCATATCTGAGAGTTAGATGAGTCAGATGTCAGGAACACTTGATTCCAACATTGTAAAAATAGGAAACAAAAAGGGGCGTACTCCTCAGCACGCCCCCACCAACCAACCTATTCCACTTTCTCCCTCACATACCAAACCCGTAATAGGCGGTCAGTCCGTTGGGGTACACTCCCTCAATAAGTACCCCACCGTCTTTCTTGTTTAGTGCGTTCATTATGTCTTTGGATGATCGCACCGCTTGTCTATCCACTCTAGTTATGATAAACCCTTCTTTAATTCCTGCTCCTTTTAGCTTTCCGTTGCTGAGGTTTTTAACCTGCAATCCGCCTCTTAAACCAAGTCTTCTTAGCTGTTCCGATGGTGGCGTTTGAAGGTCAGCTCCTAACTGCGCAAGAACTTCGGTGTCTTTAGAAACCATGTCTGTATCGCCATGTCGGTTACGAAGTTCTACATCAAACTTTCTTAGTTTTTCATCTCTAAGAACCGTTACTTGAGCTAAGTCTCCTGGTCTGTACGAACCAATTTTCTCTTGTAACTCTGTTACATTCTTCACTTTCACGGCATCTACAGCTACAATAATGTCACCCTCTCTAATTCCTGCATCGTGTGCCGCTCCTCCTTCAGAAAGTCCATTTACATAAGCGCCCTCAGAAATATTCAGACCTTTTTCGTTAGCAACTTTTCCGTTTAAATCGCTGATGCTTACTCCAATAAAAGCGCGTTGCACGGTTCCAAATTCGAGAATATCATCAACAACTTTTCGCGCAATATTTACTGGAACCGCGAATGAATATCCAGCATAGCTACCTGTTGTTGAAGCAATTGCTGTGTTGATTCCAATCAGCTCACCGTTAGTATTTACGAGTGCGCCACCGCTGTTTCCAGGATTCACGGCCGCATCGGTTTGAATGAAGCTTTCAATTGCAAACTCCTCTCTCAGAATATTGATGTTTCGCGCCTTGGCGCTAACAATACCAGCTGTTACCGTGGAGTTTAGATTGAATGGATTACCAACAGCAAGAACCCACTCTCCAACCTGAACATCCTCCGAATTTCCGTACGGAATGTAGCTCAACTCGTCTTCCTCAATTTTGAGTAGGGCTAAGTCGGTGTTTGGGTCGGTTCCTAAAACTTCTGCTTTGTAGGTTCTTTGGTCATCTAAAACCACTTCAACTTCATCTGCGTTGTTCACCACATGGTTATTGGTGAGAATGTATCCATCGCCAGAAATAATTACCCCAGAACCGCTTCCTTGTTTAGCCTGTGGTTGCATGCCTCTATCAAAGAAAAATTGGTGGAAAGGATTGGAGCTTCTAATACCTCCTTGCATCACTTTAGTTTTAATATGTACCACCGAGTGGATGGAATTATTAGCCGCTTCCACAAAATTCACACTTCCCTCGGGCGCCATCATTGGGTAATTAACTCGTTGTACAGGTGGCGCGTAAACTTGTTCAACTACGGTTCCATTAGTCTTGTCCAAATACGCGTACGTCCCTACGGAAACAATGGCTCCTGTTAGAGCCGCGGTAATCAATGTGCCTATAGTTTTCATGCTCGCTTTGTTTTTGATTTAACTTTGGTTTTTGTTAGCTCGTTGCCGAGTTGACAGCAATTTTAACGCCACTCAAGCGCGATCGTTGTAATCGATATTTTAAAAAATGTTAATACCGTTTAACAAGTACCACGGCACAGGAAACGACTTCATCATGATTGACAATCGTGAACTGAAGCTTGAACTTTCTCAAAGCCAGATATCGCAATTGTGCAACCGCAGGTTTGGGGTTGGTGCAGATGGATTGATTCTACTTCAGGTAGAAAATGAAGTGGTGAAAATGGTGTATTACAATTCTGATGGCGCGCCAAGTAGTATGTGCGGGAATGGCGGAAGATGCTTCGTTACATTTTGTCAGAACCTTGAAGTTTTGTCAGATTCCGGTGAATTTTTGGCAGTTGACGGAATGCATCCTTTCAGAATGGTTGACGGACTAGTGAGTTTAAAAATGGGAGATGTTTCTGCTATAGAAACAATAGCCGATGCCGTTTACATGGACACGGGCTCTCCGCATTATGTAACTATGGTAGAGGATGTTTTGGAAATCGATTTGATTAGTGATGCAAGAAAAGTGCGCTACAACGATAGGTTTTCAGCGGAAGGTACTAACGTGAACTTCGTTGAAATGATGGATGGCGTTACACATATACGAACCTACGAGCGCGGTGTGGAGGATGAAACACTTTCTTGTGGAACGGGAGCAACCGCTTGTGCTATCGCGATGCATCACTTAGGACAGGTTTCCGAAACCGATGTTCCTGTAAAAGTCTTAGGTGGAAAACTCAGCATTTCGTTTGAGCCGAATACAGATGGTTCCTATTCCAACATTTGGTTAACTGGCCCAACAACTTCGGTTTTTGAAGGCGAAACTGAATTACCAGCATGAGATACGATATGCTCGAAGGGCAAAAGGTGAAGCTCAGAGGCGTTCTAGATTCGGATGCAGATTTGCTTTTTGATTGGGAAAACAGACCAGAGCTTTGGCACCTGGGAGATGAGCACAGTCCATTGAGCAAAGACCAGATTTCAGCCTTCATTTATAATTCAACAGGAGATGTTTACATCGATGGTCAATTGCGATTGATGATTGACCTAAACACGCCCGCTTCATTGCGAGCAGAGCGCGGCAATCTCTCCAAACCAGAAGATTGCCACAGTCGTTTCTCCTTCGCAATGACGGTGGGTTGCATTGACCTGTTTGAATATGACCAACACAACCAGCGCGCTGGTGTTGGAATTCTAATTGCTGATGCTGAAAATCGAAAGGCTGGAAATGCGAAAGAAGCTCTAAGACTTTTAACAAATTATTGCTTTCACGTGTTAGATTTTAGGCAATTGTATTGCCACATCCCCGTTGATAATGAAGCCAGTTTAAAGCTTTTCAAGTCTTGCGGTTTTGAAGAAACTGGTCGTTGTAAAGATTGGGTAAAAAAGGAAAATGAGTTTATTGATGCAGTGTTTATGCAGAGGTTAAGATGATTGATTTTTTAAGCCGTTTGCTAGGAAAAAAAGATGAGCCCAGTGCTCTTGCCGATGAGCTGGACGATTCATGGGTCATTTCGAGTATCGCAAGTCATTCCGATTTTTTTCGATGGTTGTTGCAAGCGGTTCCTGAAAATTCTATTTGGTCTATTGACCACGTGTTTGACAAGAAAATGTTGGGCACACTTATGCGATTTAAAAGCCAATCGGATCATTTGAAGAAGGGTGTCTTTTACATAAACAATGCAGAAATCAATGTTTTGCTATCTACCGAAGCAAAGCAGGCAATCCTAGAAAAGCTTGATACTTGGGACTTTGAAGCAAATGCAATACATCAGCGTATTTACCAAAATAATACACTCTATTTCGTTGCATATGACAACCTTCATCCGCTTTGCACATGGTTGTCATTGAGCTTTGAAAAAGATGAAATCAAATCGTTGGAAAAGAAAGGTCTAATCAAATTCCGTCACAGTCAGGATGGCTAAAAAACGCTCTAAAAAGAAAAGTTCTTCCACTTGGAAAAAGATACTAGCCATTGTGCTAGTAATCTTGGTGTGCTCTGGCGGTTTTTCTGCTTGGGAGTTGTACACCATGGTTTACAAGCCAAATGTTGGTTTTAACGAAGACGATAAATACTTCTACATCCCAACGGGTTCGGAATTTCAGGATGTTTCAAACGCACTTGTTCAGCAAGGAATTATTGTAACGCAAACTTCCTTTGATTGGGTAGCAGAGCAAAAAAAATACAAGCTGAACGTTAAGCCAGGTAGGTATCTTCTCAAAAACGGAATGAGTAATAACGAGCTGGTCAATCTTCTTCGTTCTGGGGCGCAAAAACCGCTGATGATTACATTCAATAACGTTCGTTTCAAAGAAGATTTGGCGGGCAAAGTTGGCAAGTTCATTGAGGCTGATAGCACGCAAATAGTTGAGTTACTTAATAGCAACGATTTCGTCTCGAAATACGGCTTTAACACCACTACTTTTCTGACCATTTTTCTTCCAAATACGTATGAGTTTTATTGGAATACCTCGGCCGAGCAATTCGTTGAACGAATGGCCGCTGAGTACAAAAGGTATTGGACAGCCGAACGCAAACAGAAGGCCAATAATCTTGGATTGAGCCAATCCGAAGTGAGCATTTTGGCATCAATCGTTCAGGGTGAAACCAATAAGAATGATGAGAAGCCAACGGTTGCTGGAGTTTATCTCAATCGACTCAAAAAAGGAATGCTCCTACAAGCCGACCCAACTTTGGTTTATGCTAATCGCGATTTTACCGCTAGGCGCGTTTTAAATCGGCACAAGAAAATCGACTCGCCTTACAACACGTATAAATACAAAGGTTTGCCACCTGGGCCAATTTGTTTGCCGAGTATTTCAAGTATTGATGCCGTGCTAAATGCAAAATCGCACAACTACTTGTTTTTCTGCGCTAAAGCGGATGGTTCTGGTTATCACAGTTTCGCAAGCACTTATCGAGAACACCTTAGAAACGCTAGAGAATTCCAGCGTGAGCTAAACCGAAGAAAGGTTTATCGCTAGAGGAGAGGAATAACGCCCCTGCTGGGTTTGTTTCGGCAAACCGCTACTTTCGCCACAAATCAGAATAAATGGCACTCGAAATTAAATTCGGAACAGACGGCTGGCGCGCGATGGTTGCCAGAGAATTCACGGTAGAAAATGTTGCAAGAATTGCGCAAGGAACTGCCGATTGGGTAAAGAATCAGAAACTTCCGCTTGTAGCTGTTGTTGGCCACGATTGCCGTTTTGGTGGGCCACTTTTCGCGGAAACGGTTGCAAAGGTTTTCCTGCACAATGGATTTGAAGTTCACTTATCAGAAGGCCCTGTTACCACACCAATGGTTTCGCTTGGCGCGAAGGAGTTGAATACAGGCATTGGCGTCATCATCACGGCTAGTCATAACCCGCCAACAGACAATGGTTTTAAGTTGAAAGGAAATCATGGTGGGCCACTTTTAGAAGCAGATGTAAAAGCGGTTGAAACGTTTATCCCTGATACGGTTTCTTTAGACTTGGAAGCAATGGATTTGGCTTCATATCGCGAAAGCGGAAAGCTCAAAACCGCTGAACTGGAAGATATGTTTGTTGAGAAAGTTGAAGCCAATTTTGACCTTGATGCTATTCGAAATTCAGACATGGAGTTTGCCTATGATTCCATGTACGGTTCAGGTCAGTTTGTGATGCGCAGATTGTTTCCAGACATCACGTTAGTGCATTGCGAACACAACCCGCTTTTTGATGGAGTATCTCCAGAGCCAATCCTGAAAAACCTTGGCGAATTTGCCGAAATCATTAAAGTATCTGGAGACATTGATTGCGGCTTAGCTAACGATGGCGATGCAGACAGAATAGCACTTTTTGATGGAGAAGGAAACTATATAGACAGTCATCATATTCTACTGCTCCTCATTCATTATCTGCATAAGGTGAAAGGCTGGAACGGTAAGGTTGGGACTGGTTTTTCCTCTACCGTGAAGATTAACCAGATGTGCGAGAAGTACGGATTGGATTTAGATGTGGTGAAAATCGGTTTCAAGCACTTGTGCGGAATAATGATTTCGGAAGACGTTTTGGTTGGAGGTGAAGAAAGTGGTGGAATTGCAGTTAAAGGACACATCCCAGAACGTGATGGAATTTGGAACGGATTGGTAATCTGGGAGTTCATGGCCAAGTCGGGCAAAAGCTTGCGCGAGTTGATTCAAGAAGTGTATGATGTGGTTGGTGAGTTCGCATTTGAGCGCAACGACCTCCGTATTGCACAGCAACTAAAAGAAGAAATCGTTGCCAAATGTGCCGCGGGTAAATTTGACAGTTTCGGTGAATACAAAGTCCAGCGAATTGACGATATGGACGGCTGGAAATACTGGCTCTCTGACCACGAATGGGTAATGATTCGTCCATCAGGAACTGAGCCAGTTCTAAGGACGTACGCGGAAGCGCGAACTAAGGAAGATGCGATAGCTATTCTTGAAGCGTGTAAGGCTGAAATTGGGGCCTAGCCTCTACCAATCTTCTTCAGAAACAATATCATAAGCATGTGGCGAGGATATAAATGAACCATCGTCACCGTTCTTAAATTCGGTCCAAAACCATCGTTTCATAGA
>JBMYXX010000040.1:0-15830 GCA_049608805.1 Flavobacteriales bacterium
ACCGTTACGACTCATTAAGAATGAAGTTAGCAATACAACTACCACGGTATTTTGCTGGCCAACCTCACTTTCAATATGCAATTGTTGAAAACACAATAATCAGGCATAAAAAAGCCCCAATTGATTAATCAATTGGGGCTTTAACAAGTAAGACGTAAATCTTATTCTACAATAATTCTTCTTGAGAATAGGCCTTTGTTTGTATTCATTTCTAACAGATAAACACCTTTAGCTAATCCAGAAACATTTAACTGGTTTTGACCAGCTGTAATGCTGCTACTTTGGATTAAGTTTCCAGCAACATCCATTATTTTCAAATCAATGTTTCCTTCTACCGTAGTAGGAATGCTAATGTTCAAGAAATCTGAAGTTGGGTTTGGGTAAACCTTCGCATCAATCAACTCTCCTTCTTCAACACCTACAGTACCAATAGATACCACCACTTCTTCTCTATCACTAACACATTCAAGCGAACCGCCTTCTACTTCCCAATCGTAGAAATAGTAGTAGTAACGCGGCTGAGAAGTATTTGCGCCTGTAATGCTTACCAAATCATTGATATTGTATGGGTAACTAATCTCAGCAGCATTATCATCTCTCCATAAACCGTGATTCCCTT
Organism: Flavobacteriales bacterium; assembly: GCA_049608805.1. Taxonomy (GTDB): domain Bacteria; phylum Bacteroidota; class Bacteroidia; order UBA10329; family UBA10329; genus UBA10329. Next base: position 620 of record JBMYXX010000040.1, read on the forward strand.
CAACAACTCTAAACTTGTATCCAGTCCCTGGTGTAAGTTCCCAGTTAAGAGTTACTCTAGATTCTCCATCAGGAATAGTGAACGTTTGAGAATAAACAACTGCATCGTTTTCATCTTCTATGTACAAGGTGCGGTCTCCGGCTCCATCGGCATAAACTTTAACCGACTTCAGCTCACAGTCTGCTTCCACATCAAAGAAATTGTAATACTGAGTAGCTGTGTGATATACACCTCCTTCAGAAAAATCGGTCTTAGCACCGTAATAAGTTCCTCCACCGTAAGTGTGAACTTCTTCTACATAAAACGAAGTTGTTACTCCCACCGTTGGTGTAGTAAAATCAGCGCCCGTTTCTAGAGCCGTACCGCCAGTTGGTTGATCATACCAGTAAAAGTCTGAACCTACACCAGTTGCAGTTAAATCTGCTGTTCCAGTAGTTGGAATCATAACATCAGAAGCTGATGGCGCAGGAGCATCCAGTACTTCTACATCAATTGCAACAGAAGTAAAATCGGCACAGCTTCCTGTAATTGTAACGCTGTACGAGCCTTCTTCAGTTACCTCAACACTTTGAGTTGTTCCTAAACCACCTGACCAAGAATAACCATCTGCAGAAGTTGATGTTAACGTAACACTTCCTCCCTCACAAAAGGAAAGGTCTCCTGTAACCGAAACTTCTGGTGTTTCATCCGGAGAAACCTCCACTTGTACAGCAGCAGAAACAGATGAACAACCTTGTCCTCCATTAGTATCTGTAACCCGAACCATGTAAGTTCCTGGAGTAGTTACTTCCAAGGACTGAGCTTGAGAACCATCAGACCATTCGTAAGTGTAACCAACTCCAGCAGGCGCCATCAACTCTAACGACTCTCCAGCACAAAGAACCGTAGAGCCAGCCGTTGTTACAATTGCCTCGGGAGCAACACACTGGTTTTCAATAATTTTCAAAAATTGGTTTGGCGATGGATATTCTACTACCTGATGAATTCCTGACGGCCAATCAACCACAACACTATCAATAGCAGTGTTGTCAGCTAATCCGAAATAGTTAATCAACGAGTTGCAAATTCCGTAGCTCTCTCCAGAACGAACCTCGCGTACTTGCATTCCCCAAGGACCGTACATACGAGTTACTGCGCCAATTGCACTTCTGTTAGAAACAGTTCCTTCTAAGTCAACTGCAAGCCAGTTGTTATCGTTACCATCGTTAATCCAAACTGCATCTGGCGTATTAGACGGATTGGTATAAATAGTAGCGTAAGAGCCATAAACATCGATGAATCCATCGTGGTTTAAATCTCCAATTGCCATGCTGTAAAGACCAGAGCTACCAAACACACCATCAATTTTGGTAAACGTGTTATCTCCGTTGTTCTTGTAGTAAGCATAAGTTGTACCGCCAGAACCTGTTACTAGAACATCTACATACATGTCGTTATCAAAGTCTCTCATTAGACCTTGAATTGGCGTACCAACAGTCATGTCTAAACCACTTCCAGAATAAATATCGTTAAAAACACCGTTGTCATTTCTAAGCAACATGTTAGAAACGTTGTGGTTGGTCATAAAGGCATCAAAATCGCCATCGTTATCCATATCCTGAAAATCTGTTGTCCAAGACTGAGAACCAATTCTTAGTTGGTTGGCATTTGTAAAATCTTCAGCGTAGTTACCATTACCATCGTTAACAAACATTTGGTTAATTCTTCTTGGGTCTGATGATGAACTAACTGATTGTCGGCAATGCGTGATGTATAAATCAAGGTCACCATCTAAATCATAATCGGTAAAGGTTGAACCGTAATTACCAGAACCATCCCAGCCACCAGTTGGTGTCATCGGAATAATGTCATCTCCAGAATAGGTAAAATCACCATTGCCATCGTTTTCCCAAATTCCACTTGGGCCAGTGTCTCCACAGGAAAAGAAATCGATATCTCCATCATTATCCATATCGGCAAGGTTCACGCACTGTGTAGCCAATCCAAAAGTTGGAAGTTCAGAAATTGTGTAATTTGTTCCATTGGCATTTGCCTTAGCGTAGTCTGGCTGGCCTCCAAACAAACCAGAGAAAACATCACTGTGTCCATTATTTGTGGCATCGCCAACGGCCATTCCCCATGCATTTCCAGCATCCATTTCCCCACCAGTCATAGACGTCCAAACGCCATTCATGTTCTGGAATTCAACCTTTAGGTCTCTTGCGTTGTCTAGGATTACAATATCATCTAGGCCGTCATTATTCACATCATTAACGGTAACTGCAACACCACTGTAATGCGTGTCGTCAGTTAACTCAGAAACCTGATTGGTAAACGATACCTGAGCAACACTTGTGCTTGCCAAAAGACAACCTGCAACTACTGCCGACATTGATTTATAAATGTTTTTCATTTCTATTTTAGATTGGTTCAAATCGCGAAATCGAGGCTGAAAATAGTATTTCAAAACGAGCCTCTGAACTCATTTTCGATGAATTGGTGTGAATGTAGTTTCAATTACAATTAATCTTTCGACTAAATTGTTCTTGCCAAAGCACTTTTTCCTCTGAATTTAAGTTAGCCAAGGACCGTACTGCCTCACTTCGGACAAAAATCACAACTTTGCATTTCAAGATTAACCTCAAAACTTAGCTGTGCTTTAGCTGCAGTTAAATGAAACACAAAAAACTACACTAATTATCGTGAAAAGAATAATCGTCCTACTTATAGTAATATCAGCTCTTTCTGCCTGCAAAAAAGAAGTTTCTAAACTTATTGACCAAGACAAAATCTGGACGCATTACGAATTGTTTTACGACCAAAACACCGATAAGACTTACGCAACCGCAACGTTTAGATTTTCTACTGAAATAGGAACAAAACTTGAGCTTTCTTCTCCCAGCACGGTAACTATTGATGGTACCGAAATGACGTGGAATGCTGATGAAGCGCTATACGAATCTGAGTTTTCTGGGTTAGTTACTACCGCAACTTTTAACTGGGTTGATACAGATGGAAATGCTTTTGAGAATGACATCGAAATAAGAGACATTGACTATCCGGTTGCCCTAGACGACACTCTTCTTCATTCTGAGGCAGTTAACTTTTTTAACTGGGCTGGAATGACTCCGTTAGATAGTGGCGAAACAGTAAGACTAACCTTAATTGGCCCGGGAGAAACTGACGACCGTGTGTTTTCTATTGATACGCTAGGAGCCACAACAATTACAATTGACTCTGTGAACCTTGCGCGTGTTGATTCTGGAATGGTTACGCTTTTGTTAGATAAGCTGTATAGCCAAACCATACAGCAACAAACCAGCAAAGGCGGGTTGCTAATAGGCAAATACCGCCCTACCAACAGAGAGATTTACCTAGATTAAACAAAAAAGCCCTGCTTGATTTCTCAAACAGGGCTTTTCTATTTTTCAACTATCTTACTTCTGTAACTTATTCGGAGCAGCAGTTTCCTTAGTAGGAACAATTGCTTTCCATCCAGAAGTGTTTGTAGTGGTTGATGCTGATTTGTTTGCGTCATTCACTGAAACCCAAAGGCTATTGCCAGATGCTGACTTAGACTCCATTGCTGGAGAAAGTTTCTCCTTTACCTCTAGTTTTTTTCCGGTCTGCTGAGCAAACACTGCATTTCCACAAAGACCGATTACTGCAATTAACATTAGCTTTTTCATGATTCTGTTTTTTAATGGTTCGATGGTCATATTCCAACAGCCGTGCCAAAAACTATTTTACTCTACGCTCCTACTTTAACACATCATTAAGATTCTAACGTAGAACTCTCTGTAACTTCGCTACCGTGACAAGAAGAACCATCCGTATTGTAATTGCTCTTGCAATGGTTTCCATAGTTGGGTTGTTTGTTATTCAACTCTTCTGGATGGATAAGGCATTTGATCTGCGCGAGCGCGAGTTTAACGACCGAGTAAACATTGCTCTTCGGTCCGTTGCGCAAGAAATCATGCTTTTAGCAAAAGACAGTTCAGATGTTCCGCCAGTACGTCAACTTTCATCCAACTACTTTGTAGTAAGTACAAACGATACGCTTCATCCATTCTTACTAGAAAGTCTGCTAGACAATGAGTTTCGCAGTAGGAACTTGAAAACCAATTTCGAATACAGCATTTACGACTGTTTTACCGACAGCATGGTTTACGGTGGAATGGTAGTGTTGTCAAAAGAACCCTCCAAACCAACAGAAAAACCAGTTATGCCAAAATGGGATGGCGACAGCCATTATTTTGGCGTTTCGTTCCCAGAAAAAGACAACTACCTCATTGGTCAAATGACCATTTGGTTGTTTAGCTCTAGCGTGCTTTTCATTGTAATAATCTTCTTTGGCTATACCCTTTGGGTGATATTAAAACAGAAGCGTTTATCAGAAATCAAGAACGATTTCATCAATAATATGACTCATGAGTTTAAAACGCCCATCAGCACCATTACCGCATCAGCAGAGTTGCTTCGTTCTGGAAATTTGGATGATGACACAGAAAAACGAAGCCGATATTATCAGATGATTGCTGACGAGAGTAATCGGTTAAAACTACAAGTAGAGAAAGTGCTGCAAATGGCACAATTCGATACGCGGGAAATTGATTTGAATCTAGCCACCAATGATGTTCACCAACTTATTGAGAAAGCCTCGGCAAGTGTTCAAATCCTTTTAGATGAAAGAAATGGCACACTACAATTAAGCTTGGATGCCGAGAATAGCGAAGTAAAAGTTGATGAGCTGCATTTCACCAACATCATCAGAAACTTATTGGATAATGCCATTAAGTACTGTACAGAAAACCCACAAATTGTAATCTCAACTCATCAATCTAAAAACGGCATTACTATTTCTGTACAAGACAACGGAATTGGAATTAATGCGGTGCAGAAGAAGCAGGTTTTCGAGAAATTCTATCGCGTACCAACCGGGAATGTGCACAACGTAAAAGGTTTTGGACTTGGTCTTTATTATGTAAAATCGCTTGTTGAAGCGCATCACGGAACGGTAGATGTATCGAGCGATGCCAACGGAAGCACCTTCAAACTCTTCTTCCCGTATCTTAAATGAGCAATACATCTTCATACCGAATCCTACTTGTTGAAGACGATGAAAACCTCGGCTTTGTAGTCAACGACCTACTAGAAATGGGAGGTTATGCCGTAACCTGGGCAAAAGATGGCGATGCTGGAATGAAAGCTTTCAACGATTTTCAACCGCATCTTTCTGTCCTAGACATAATGCTCCCAAAGAAAGATGGCTACACATTAGGGACTGAGATTAAACTAAAAAACCAGCAAGCGCCTATCATTTTTCTAACCGCTCGCGGAATGGAAACCGACCGCGTAAAAGGTTTTCAAGCTGGTGCCGATGATTACATAACCAAACCTTTTAGCAATCAGGAGTTTTTGCTCAGGGTAAAAGCTGTTTTAAACCGCTGCTATACCAACAGTCAAATTGCCGAAGCCAAAAATGAATACGCAATTGGCAAATTCATTTTTTCACCAAACAATCTTGCGCTCACATTGAATGATGAGGAAAAGCACCTCACTCAAAAGGAAGCAGACGTTTTAAAACTATTCTGCCAAAACGAGAACGAAACCGTTAAACGCGAACTCATTCTCAGTACGGTTTGGGGCAACACAGATTACTTCACGGGTAGAAGTTTAGACGTGTTCATTTCAAAACTTCGTAAGTACCTGAGGGCCGATGAGAACATTCAGATTGAGAACGTACATGGCGTTGGGTTTCGATTGCGGATTACTCAATAGCTAATCTACTAATTGGCTAACCACCTAATTTCCTAATTTCCCACCATGAATGCATTCAGCGTAGATCTTGAAGATTGGTACCAAGGAATTGAATTACCGTTTGATTCTTGGAGTAAGCATGAGGAGAGAATTAGAAAAGGTGTTGACCCGTTGCTTGAGCTATTGGATAAGCACAACACAAAAGCCACGTTTTTTACGTTAGGCTGGATTGGCGAGAAGTATCCCGAACTGATTAAGCAAATAACCAGTGCTGGCCACGAAATGGCTTCGCACGGATATTCACATGAAAAGGTTTACGATTTAAAACCAGAAGAATTTCGTGAAGAAATCTCTAAGACAAAGAAAATTCTTGAAGATATTTCTGGGTCAGCTGTCACCTCATTTCGTGCACCGTTCTTTTCGGTGACAAACAAGTCGCTTTGGGCATTGGATATCCTAAAAGAAGAAGGCTATTCTATTGATTGCTCCATCTCACCGGTTAAAACATGGCGTTACGGCATATCAACAACGCCAGATGAAATCTTCACCATTAAGGAAAATGGATTAACGGAATTCCCTGTTTCTACTTTCAAGCTGCTAACGAAAAACCTAGGAATTGGTGGGGCTTATTTCCGACTGTTTCCGTACATGCTTACGAGCAATGGCTTGAAGCAACGCGCTAAAGATGGCAAGGTGAACATGTTTTACATCCACCCTTGGGAATACGACCCGCGCCACCCTGTGGTTGATATGGAGCGTAAAGCCAAAATCACGCATTATACACGTTTAAGCAAAACCATTCCGTTTACCGATAAATTACTTGGTCAATTTGAGTTTGATACGGTGACTAATGTGGTAAATAAGTACAAAGCAGAAAGAGAAGTCAATGAGTATAGCATTGAGATTCTCAAGGATTGAACCTGAGCAGCAACCACAGCTGCTAAAGGAAATCCGCAATATTCTTACCGAGGTTGGCGCTCATACCGTTGACATTTACGACCAAACGTATTGGGATTGGCAATACAAGCAACTTCCTACGGGAATTAGCTATGTATATGCCGCTTGGGATGCCGATAAAATCATTGGCTACTACCACGTTCCCGTTTATCGCGGTTCTGTAAACGGAGAAGAAAAGCTGATTGGAAACATTCAGGATGTGGCAGTTAACCCAAACTATCGTGGTATTGGTTTATTCCGACAATTGGCTGAGTTTGCCAATAAGGATTTAGACAAGACTGAGGTTGACCTCATCTACACTTTTCCGAACGACAAGAGCATAAGAACGTTCTTAAAATACAATGACTTTAAGGTTGTATCGGCTGTTCCTGCTTACATAAGACCTGTGAATGCTGGTGGCATTTTAGGTAGTAAAATCAAGCTTCTCGGATTAGAAAAAGTTGCTGGTTGGTTTGCAGATGGATTGGTCAATTTACTTGCTAGTAACCCGAAGTTCGTAAACGCAACTATTGAACCGATAACGGAAATAACAGATGAGATTGAAGCAGTTTTCTCAGCGTATTCAAAGCAATTTGTCAATCATTTAACCCGCGATAAGGCTTGGTTAGATTGGCGCTACCTTAAATCGGTTAGAGGCAAGCATCATGTTTTGGCGCTTCGCGAAGCAGAAAAATTAACGGCAGTTATTGTTTTAAAGGAAGATGACATGTTGGACAACCCTGCGTTGCTCATTATGGATTTTGCTTTTCTAGATGGAAAAGAAACATCACTTCTTTATCTCATAAACCAAGTTCGGAAAGAGCCAAAATTGACCAATTACAAGTTCAACCTTCTGTTTGTTTCGGGTATTGCTCCTACCCTAGCATCTTTCAGCAAAATTGGCTTTTACCAAATTCCACAAAAGGTAAACCCGCGAGTTTTGAACCTACTAAGCAGAACTTCGAGTAATATGAAAGCTGATTCTCTTTTAACAGAAAAGGATTGGTTACTTACCTTGGGCGATTGGGATGTATTTTAACCAATGAGCGAACGTAAACAGCAGCCAAAATCTTATTTACCAGCACTTACTCTATTGCGAGGTGTTGCTGCGCTAATGGTGGTTGGTTTTCACTTGTTTAACCGAGATTTTGGTTTTGACCCGAAGGTTAAAACCTTTTTCTCTTACGGTCATTTAGGCTTAGACCTTTTCTTTCTGATTTCGGGTTTTGTTCTGCCGTATGCCATGTATCAGAAGAAGTATCAGATAAAGCAGTTTTTCAAGTTTCTCCTAAAGCGCTTAGTCAGAATTGAACCTCCGTACATAATCAGCTTTGTTCTGATTGTATGCGTGAGATTCGTTCATTGCGAAATCTACGGGTACAATTTTGTGATGGACTGGCCACAGTTTTGGACACACTTCTTGTATTTGAACCAATACTTTGGACACGAAGGGTATGCGGTAGTTTTCTGGACCCTAGCCATTGAGTTTCAATTTTACCTCATTATTGGCTTAACGTTTCCGTTGTTTATGCATTCGTCAAGCATTGTTAAGCTGGCCACAATTGCCGTTTTCTCCGTTCTCTGTTTCTGGGTAAACACTCCGTACAATTGGTTCATTTTCCAGTACGGATTCCTATTCCTTCTCGGCATTCTAACCTTCCAGTTTTACGTTAAGCACATTAGCGCCAAGTTCTATTCTATTCTAGCCATGCTTGCCGTTATTGGCATATTTCAAACGCTTGGAGTGGCAATAGCGATAACCGCAGTTTTAGGCGTTGCTGCCATTTTCTTCATTCAACGAGAATGGAAAGTGACCAATTTCTTTGGAGACATTTCGTACTCATTGTACTTAACCCATACCGAACTATCTGGTTGGTTTGTTCTTTACACAAGCTCCTACTTCAGTTCCAAACTATCTGCTTGGCTGGTTGCATTTATCCTTTGTATAGGATTTGCCTTTGTTTACCATAAGCTGATAGAAAAGCCGTTTTTAAAGCTTTCTAAGCGTATCAAGTATTAGGCGCTCACCTGAACGCAATCGGCAACTTGTTTGGCCACTTTCCGCACATTATCTGTAGAACCGTTTAGTGGTTCATAAGCCAATCCAACCGCCATTCTTCTGTATTTGCGGGTAGATGGTTTCCCGAATACACGGAAGTCTGTTTGAGGAATATTTGAAGCTTCTTCCAAACCTGATACAGTTGGATAATTGGAGCTTTCAAAATCAGCCAAAACAACAGCACTAGCAGCTACTCTTTCTAACGTAATTTCAGGAATTGGCAAGCCAAGAATGGCTCTTGCGTGTAGTTCAAACTCAGAGAAGTTTTGCGAACCAGCAAGCGTTACCATGCCTGTATCGTGCGGACGAGGAGAAAGTTCTGAGAACCAAACCGTATCGCCAGAAATAAAGAATTCTACACCCCAAATACCGGAGCCGGTTAATGCTTCTGTGACTTTATCGGCCATTTCTTGTGCCGTTTTCAATGCTATCTCACTCAACGTAGCTGGTTGCCAACTCTCCATATAATCTCCACGCTCTTGTCTGTGGCCAATTGCCGGACAAAACAAGGTTGGACCATTTTGCTGAGTAACGGTAAGCAAGGTTATTTCCGATTGGAATGGAATAAATTCTTCCACTATAACTTCAATCAAATCACCTCGCGAACCAGAAAGCGCATAGTCCCATGCTTTCTGAATATCGTCTTCAGTTTTAATATTCGATTGCCCTTTGCCTGATGAAGACATCAACGGTTTAACTACACATGGCATTCCCACAACTTCAACCGCCTCTTTCAATTCTTGGGCAGAAGTTGCATAGCGGTAGTTGGCGGTTTTTACGCCTAAATCTTTTGCAGCCAAATCGCGAATAGCTTTTCTATTCATGGTGAAATTCGCTGCTTTCGCACTTGGCACCACCTGCAACCCTTGTTTTTCGTAATCATAGAAGCGCTCTGTTCTGATGGCTTCAATTTCAGGTACAACCAAGTCTGGTTGGTGTTTAGCCACCAAGGCATCTAGGCCTGCGCCATCAAGCATATCAATTACTTCAAACTCATGCGCCACTTGCATGGCCGGAGCATTCGCATAGCTATCAACAGCAATAACGTATTGTCCGTAGCGCTGCAAAGCAATGACGAGTTCCTTTCCGAGTTCTCCGCTACCGAGTAAGAGTATCTTTTTACGCATGATTAATATTTGGGGCGAATATAGTAGAGACGCGATTCATCGCGTCTATGTATAGCACCGATTGTTGGTTAGACGCGATAAATCGCGTCTCTACTGGTAACATTCGATTAACTTTGAGGCAAAACTTTATCGATGCGTCTTATTTGTACAGCAATTTTACTGCTCACCTCTTTCTCGGCTTTTTCTCAATGGATTGAGGTAAAACCTTACCTCCAAAATGCGGAACCAACTTCTATGCATATCATGTGGGAAACAAGTTCTGGTAGCGAATCCATCATTGACTATGGACTTACAAATGCACTTGGAACATCAGTTTCGGGCTCCGCGATAACCGGATTTGGCGTTTCTAGAATTCATGATGTTCATTTAACTGGCTTGCAACCAGCAACCAAGTATTTCTACCGTGCTACAACGGATGATTTAGTGAGTGATATTTATCACTTCAAAACGCCTCCGTTAAAAGACTCAGAAGCATCGTTTAAGATTGTTGCCATGAGCGATATGCAGCAAAACCTAGCTCATCCATCGGTTTTTAGTGACATCGTTAACGACAACCTTATTCCATACATAAACCAAGAATTTGGTAGCGATTTGGCCGAAGAACTAGCCTATTTCATTGTGCCTGGCGACTTGGTTGACCTCGGTCCTATTTATCAGTCTTGGTCAAGCACATTTTTTGACCCAGCAGAAAACCTATTGAGCTACGTACCGCTTTATCCAATACCAGGAAATCACGAAGCCAACACATCGACATTCTTCAAGTATTTCAACCTTCCGATGAACGGAACAATGACTGATGATTATCCTGAACATTGGTGGTACAAAGACTATTCGAATGTTCGGTTAATTGGTTTGGAATCTAACAGCGGCTATCGGGTTCAAGTACAGTTAGATTGGTTACAAACTGTTCTTGATGATGCAGCAGCAGATGAAGACATCGATTTCGTATTTGCTCAAATTCATCATCCCTTTGAAAGCGAATTATGGATAGACGGTAATCTGGATTACACAGGTGATGTCATCACGTTATTGGAGAACTTCTCAGACGCTTCTGGCAAGCCTAGCGTTCACTTTTTCGGCCATACTCACGGATATTCTCGTGGTCAGAGTAAAGAGCACAATCATGTAATGGTAAATGTTGCAAGTGCTGGTGGTGCAATTGATAATTGGGGAGAATTTGACCAGCAAGATTATCCAGAATTCACGCGTAGCGATGATGATTTTGGATATGTAACCATGGAAGTTGATGCTGGTGCCAATCCTCAGTTTTTACTTAAAAGATTGAGCCACGGTAACTACGAAGATGGCCTAGTTACCAACGTTTTGAAGGACAGTATTCTCGTAAAATTCAACAACCCAGCACCAACTACGCCAACAGGGATTTTTCCAGCACAGGGAGATGTTCTTTCTCCAGATTGCATCATCTTTTTAGGTAGCGAATTTCAAGACCCTGATGGAGACTTGCACGGTGCTACGCAATGGAGAATTGCCTCTGATATTGGATTTACTGACGTGATTTATGATGAATGGTATCAGCACGAGAATTGGTATTTCGGTACCGACTTAGAGGCGGGAAACAACATGGTTGACCAAGAGGTAAACGTTCTTGTAGAAAGCACCACTTATTACTGGCAAGTAAGATACCGCGATAGAAGTTTGGCTTGGAGTGAGTGGTCTGATCCAATTATGTTTCAAACTGGTTTTTCAAGCATTACACCTAACCTTTTGGTTAATGGCGGTGCCGAAAACGGAACAGATAACTGGGTAGAAGATGCTGGTTCTTTCGAATCAATTAATAGTGGAGAATGTTCTGGGAACGATGCTTATTCGGGACAAAAGCTGTTTGCTGTTGGTGGTGTTTGTAACACAAATTCCTACGGTGAAGGCCATCAAGACATTGACTTAACAGCATATCAGACTGTAATTGACGCAGGTAATGCTACTGTGAATTTCGGAGGATACTTGAGCGACTATAATGGTAGTGACAGACCAGAGTTTAAACTTGAATTCTACGACCAATCAGATGCGTTTATTAGTGCAACCAACACATTTGGAAACCAATCTTCTAGTTGGACGCCTTTTAACGAAAGTATTGCTCTTCCTAATGGTACATATACCATTAGAATGGTGCTTATGGGAACCCGAAACAGTATTGGGTTTGACAACGACAGTTACTTCGATGAAATGTTTGTGAAGCTAGATTTAGGTACAAGCGGATGTGAAGAATTCTTACCCGTTAGCATTGCCGAAAACCCGAACAACAGAGGCGTAAAAGTTTATCCAAATCCGTTTTCGGACCAAGCAACAGTTGAAGTGCTGAAGCCGAGTAGAAACGCTATATACTCGTTGGATTTATATGATTATGCAGGTAGAGAAGTTCAAAGTCTTCAGTCTGCATCTGGCAAATTCATCATCCAATCAGACAACCTAAGCACAGGTATGTATTTCTACCAGATTAGCGATGGCAACTGGCATTCTACAGGAAAAGTGATGGTTAAATAACAGCTTTCTGGCCTAAATAATGATTGAATTCTCGAGTCTTAGAACTCGGAATATGTAAGCAACATTTAGCTAGAAGTACCTTTTCATTTAGGGATAAGGATTATCTTAATTTTGAGCAAATACCAAACTCAAATGAGATTCTTTTCTACCCTCGCTTTTCTTTTACTCTCTGCCTCTGTTTTTAGTCAAACTATGGTTGTAAAACCATACTTGCAAAACGCAGAGCCCACGTCTATTCATGTAATGTGGGAAACGACTTCAGACAACTCAACTTCCGTTGATTACGGAACTTCAGCCTCCCTCGGAACCATGGTTTCTGGCACAGCCATTACGGGTTCAGGCGCTTCTCAGGTTCATGATGTAGAGCTATCAGGTTTACAACCAGCCACCAAATACTTTTACAAAACCATCACTGGAAGTCTAGAGAGCGATGTGTATCACTTCCGAACGCCTCCACTCAAAAGCTCTGAAGCTTCTTTCAATATTGTTGCCATGAGCGACATGCAGCAATGGGGCTCTTATCCAACGGTTTTTAAAGACATTGTAGATGACAATCTTATTCCTTACATACAAGACAATTATGGCAACGATTTAAGCGAACATCTAGGTTATTTTGCTGTACCAGGAGACCTTGTAACAACCGGTGGCATTTATGGCTCTTGGGCCAGCACTTTTTTCGCGCCAGCAGAAAACCTCTTGAGTTATGTGCCGCTTTACCCAGTTCCTGGTAATCACGAAGGGAACACGCCAACATTTTTCAAATACTTCAACCTTCCGTTGAACGGAACAATGACCAACGATTATCCTGAGCATTGGTGGTACAAAGACTATTCGAATGTTCGGTTAATTGGCCTAGAGTCTAACAGTGGTTATCGAGTTCAAACTCAACTAGATTGGCTGCAAGGTGTTTTAGATGATGCAGCAGCAGATAGCGATATCGACTTCGTTTTTGCGCAGCTTCATCATCCTCATGAATCTGAATTATGGATAGCTGGGAACACAAGCTACACGGGAGATGTAATTGAGATTTTAGAAGATTTCTCAACATCATCAGGTAAACCAAGTGTCCATTTCTTTGGTCATACACACGGTTACTCTCGCGGACAAAGTAAAGAGCACAAACACGTTATGGTGAATGTTGCTAGTGCTGGTGGCGCCATAGATAACTGGGGAGAATTCGCGCAGCAGGATTATGAAGAGTTCTCTCGTTCTGATGATGATTTCGGTTATGTTTTAATGGAAGTTCAAGCGGGCGCAAACCCACAATTTCTTCTCAAACGTTTAAGTCATGGAAGCATTGAAAACGGATTGGTTACCAATGTGTTAAAAGACACCTTGCTCATTAAATTCAATAATCCGGCACCTGCCACTCCAACGGGAATATTCCCAGAAGAAAATGACATGCTAGACCCAGATTGCATCATATTTCTTGGAAGTGAGTTTAGCGATGCAGAAGGAGACGAACACGGAGCCACTCAATGGAGAATTGCCACGGATGCAAGCTTCAACAGCATTGTTTATGATGAATGGTACCAGCATGAAAACTGGTACTTCGATGTGGACTTGATGGCCGGAAACAATATGGTTGACCAAGAGGTAAACGCGCTTCAGGAAAACACAACCTATTATTGGCAAGTACGCTACCGCGATAAAGGCTTGTCGTGGAGCGAATGGTCGGATGCAATAATGTTCCAGACCACATCTTCTTCGCTTACAGCAAACCTTTTAGTAAACGGAGGCGCGGAAGATGGCACCAACAATTGGATTGAAGATGTAGGCTCTTTTGAGTCGATAAATAGTGGAGAATGTGCGGGAAACAATGCTTATGCCGGAAGTAAACTGTTTGCAGTTGGAGGTGTTTGCGATGGCAATGCTTACGCAGAAGGGCATCAAGACGTAAACATAACAGCTTACCAAACTGATATTGACGCAGGGAATGCCACTTTAAATTTTGGTGGTTACCTAAGCGACTATGCTGGTGACGATAGACCAGAGTTTAAGGTTGAATTCTATAACGCGAGCAACGCCTTGCTTAGCACCACGGCAACCTTCGGGAACCAAAGTTCAGATTGGACCTATATGACTGAATCTGTTGCAATTCCTGCCAATACAACTTATGCCAGATTGGTGCTTATGGGAACTAGAAATTCAGGAAGCGATAACGACAGCTACTTCGATGACATGTATGTAAAATTGGGTGTAGGTACTGGTGGATGCGAGGAGTATATTCCGGTAGGAATTACCGAGAGCCCAAACAACAAAGGAGTTGCAGTTTATCCTAACCCGTTTTCTGACGAAGCCACAATTGAAGTTGTTAAACCAAGCAGAAACGCCACCTACCAGCTTTCTGTTTTAGACTATGCTGGCAGAGAAGTTTTAAGTGGAAAATCTGCTTCGGGAAAATTTACAGTTTCGGGACAAAATCTAACCTCAGGAATGTATTTCTATCGCATATCAGAAGGAAATTGGTTTTCTACCGGAAAGCTGGTTGTAAACTAATTCTATCGTTACTTTTCAAGCATGAAAAAGGAATACACCAACGGAGAAATTACCGTTGTTTGGCAACCCGATAAATGCATTCATTGTGCAGAGTGCGCCAAAGGTTTAGGTGAAGTGTTTAAGCCTCGGCAGAAACCGTGGATTCAAATGGGTACAGTTTCATCCGAAGACATTAAAACACAAGTAGAAAAGTGCCCTTCTGGCGCCATATCTCTAAAAGATTAAGATTTGAAAATTGGAATTATTGGCTCTGGTGGAGCTGGAATGTGTACCGCTTGGCTACTAGACCAAGGACACGAACTCACCATTATTGAGAAGAAAGATTACCTAGGCGGAAACACGCATACCG